>JAAYBJ010000154.1 GCA_012730105.1 Candidatus Hydrogenedentota bacterium | reverse complement strand
GGTTAAGCATTGTTGAACTGCTGTTCCGTAAAGACAATGTGCTTCATGTGAGTGGCGTGGACATGCTTGACGGCACGCCGCTTCTGGATATCAAGCCCTACACGGCACGGTTTGACTGTATACCCGGCACCCGCAACGGCTGGCAGGATCACCTTGACGAGCAAACGGTGCGTGATCGCGCGCGCAAAAATAAAGCCCTGAAAGGGGCATCCTAGAGAACAGGTATAGAAGGCGGTTCCATGTGGAGAGAACCGCCGGACGAAAATTTCGAGTCAGCATGCCCTTTCCATGACGGAAGGGACAGGTACAGTGTGTCCAAAGACACATTCAAGGAAAACCATCCATGTACATACCGAGTAAAATCTTTCTGACACGGGGTGTCGGACGTCATCGTGAGAAACTTTCCAGCTTCGAAATGGCGCTCCGGGATTGCGGTATCGCCCAGTTCAACCTGGTGCGCGTATCAAGTATTTATCCGCCGGGGTGCAAATTCGTAAAGCCCGAGAAAGGCCTGGCGGAAATGAAACCCGGCCAGATTGTGCATGTGGTAATGAGTGAAAGCGCCACGAACGAACCCAGGCGCCTGATCGCGGCTTCGGTGGGTGTGGCCATTCCCAAAGACTCCGGCCAGTTCGGATACTTGTCCGAGCATCACAGCTGCGACCAGACCGGCCAGAAAGCGGGAGACTACGCGGAAGACCTTGCCGCGGAAATGCTCGCGACCGTCCTCGGGGTCGAATTCGATCCGGACAAAAGCTGGGACGAGAAGCGTGAGATTTGGCGCATCAGCGGCAAGTTCGTGAGAACCGCAAACTGCACCCAGGCGGCCCTGGGTGATAAGGATGGACGCTGGACCACCGTGATATCCGCGGCGGTCCTGGTACCCTGAGCGGGAAAAGAGACTATGAATATTGTAATCGCTTCAGGAAAAGGCGGCACGGGAAAAACCACCGTTGCGGTAAATCTCGCCTCGGTGATGGAAGGGCCCGTGGCTTATGTGGATTGTGACGTGGAAGAGCCCAACGGCCATATCTTCCTGAAGCCTGACATCACTTCCGCCACCGACACGGGCATACCTGTTCCCGTGGTGGACAAGGACAAATGCACCGGCTGCGGACGCTGCGCCCAGGTCTGTCGTTTCAACGCGCTGGCCTGCGTCAACGGCAGGGTGCTTGTATTCGCGGAATTATGCCACGGCTGCGGCGGATGCATGCTGTCCTGCCCGGAAAAAGCCATCTCCGAGGCCGGCCATGTCATCGGCGTGGTAGAAACGGGGCATGCGGGCGGTATCGCTTTTGCCCAGGGTCGCCTCAACGTGGGCGCCGCGATGTCGCCGCCCCTGATCCGCGCCGTAAAAGCGGCCGCGCCGTCAAAAGGAACCGTGATTTATGACGCCCCTCCCGGCACTTCCTGCCCCGTCATTACCACCGTGCGGGACAGCGATGTGGTCGTGCTGGTCACCGAGCCGACACCCTTCGGACTCCATGACCTGAAACTTGCCGTGGAAACGGTGCGCCAGATCGGCATTCCCTTCGGGGTGGTAATCAATCGATCGGATATCGGCGATGACCGGGTACGGCGCTACTGCGAAGAAAACCAAATCCCGGTTTTGGCGGAGATTCCCGATGACCGTCGCATCGCGGAGGCCTATTCCCGGGGCGAGACCGCCGTTGCCGCGGTGCCGGAGGCGCGGGAATCTTTCACCCGGCTCGACCGGGAAATACGCCGCCTCGCCTTGGACAGGGCCTTGCCGAAAGGTGCGCCGGCATGACGGAACAGGCTTACAAACATATCTTCGGACCTGTATTATCGCGACGGCTGGGCAGGTCGCTGGGCGTGGATATTATGCCCTTCAAGACCTGCTCCTATGACTGCGTATACTGTGAACAGGGACGGACCACAAACCACACGTTGCACAGGGAAGAATATGTGCCGGTTTCCAGTGTGCTTGATGAACTGCGGCGCTTCCTGGACACCCGTCCCGCGCCTGATTACATCACCCTTTCCGGCGCGGGCGAACCCACCCTGCACGCGCGTCTTGGCGACATTGTAGACGGCATAAAATCGTTGACCCCCGTGCCCCTGGCCGTAATCACCAACGGTTCACTGCTGTGGCAGGCAACCGTCAGGAACGCCCTGACCGCGGCAGAGGTCGTTTTGCCTTCCCTGGACGCGGGCAATGAAGAACTGTTCCGCCGTATTGACCGCCCGGTTGCGGACCTTTCCTTTGAACAGATGGTCACGGGCATGGTTGAATTCAGAACCGCTTTCCCGGGGGAAATCTGGCTGGAAGTGCTGTTGCTGGACGGTATAACTTCAGGTGAGGCCGAAGTTCGTGAAATCGCCGCCTGGGCGCGTCTCATCCGGCCTGAACGTATCCAGCTGAACACAGTGGTAAGGCCGCCGTCGGAATCATTCGCCCGGCCGGTCCCCCGTGAAACACTGGAAGCGCTGGCCGGATTGTTCGAGCCTCACGCGGAGATTATAGCGGACTATGGCGGCGCTTTAGCCGGGTTTAATGCTTTGCCCGACACCTCCCGCGTCCTTGAAGTGCTTCGCCGTCGGCCCTGTTCCGCAAAGCAGCTTGCCGACACGCTCGGCATGCGGATGACCGAAGTATCGAAATTCCTGCAGGGCTTGGCCGAGCAAAAAATGATTGATACCGATACGCTTGGGGATATTGTGTTTTACAAAGCAACTTCCGCCCTCTATGACAATTCCACACCCGGCCGGCAGGAAAGGATGTCCTTATGAAACTTGGCATCATTATTACCCAGACAGATCCCGAAACCGTTTTCAATGGGTTACGCTTGGGATTGTACAGCCTTGAGCAAGGCGATGTGGTGCGCATCTTTCTTTCCGGAAAGGGCGTGGAAATCGACAAAATATCGGAGGAGCCATTCAATGTCGAGGCCTTGGCGCAACAGGTATTGGACGCAGGCGGCCGTTTCCTCGCCTGCGGGTCATGTCTCAAATTGCGCAACGCCGAAGGATCCCGGGTCTGTCCGCTGTCAACCCTCAAGGACCAGTACGATCTCGTAAAGGATTCGGACAGGGTAATAACTTTTTAGTCCCCTAAGAATCAAGGCGGCACGATGTGCCGAAAAAGGTTTCATGCAGGATACCCGAAACATAGCCGCGCGATACAGCGAATCATGCCGCAAGGACTTCTGGCAGAAAGTCTTCAGGGCAGAACTGGATTATCTGCTTCGGCAACTCGGCGACCGCCAAAACGTTCTGAGTATCGGGTGTGGCTCCGCGGTCTTGGAAGAAGGGCTGTGCAGGCATGGCTATCACGTCACGGGACTGGACATCTCCCGGGAAGCCCTGAAATGCGCCTCCGGAAAAATCAGAACAGTTATGGCGCGGGCGGAAGATATGCCCTTTCCGGATTCTTCTTTCGATGCCGTGGTGCTGGTGGCTTCCCTCCAGTTCGTGAATAACGTCCAAAAAGTGGTGGAGCGGTCTGTTTCTGTTCTACGTCCTGAAGGCATGATTATTGCCATGTTGCTCAACCCGGATTCGGCTTTTTTCAAAGAGAAACTTCGTCAGCCGGATTCCTATGTGCGCAGGATCAAACATCCGGATTTGGGCCCAATAGAAAACGCCTTGTCTGAATATTGCCACGTTGAGGCCGAATATTTCCTGGGGGTGGAATGCGGCATGGTCGTGAGAAGCCGTGATCCCGGCCGATCACTTTTATACATCATCAGGGGTATCAAGACCCCTGCTACGAATAAAGAAAAGGGTTGCAGGCCATGAAAGAGCTTGTTGTAATCAGCGGCAAAGGGGGCACCGGTAAAACCAGCGTCCTGGGCGCTTTCGCGTCGCTGGCGTCCTCCAAGGTCCTGGCGGATTGCGATGTGGATGCCGCGGACCTGCATTTGATTCTTGCCCCCGAAATACGGTCCCGAAACAAATTCCGTTGCGGCCATGAGGCCCGCATCCGGATGGATGTCTGCACAGGGTGCGGCGGATGCCTGGCGCGGTGCCGTTTCGACGCCATACGTTGGACCACCGATTCGGGAACGGTCCGTTACACGGTGGATCCCATCGCCTGCGAAGGATGCGGCGTATGCGTGGACTTCTGTCCCGCCGGCGCCATCGACTTTCCGGAAAGCATCGCGGGGGAATGGTACCTGTCTGACACGCGCCATGGTCCCATGGTGCATGCCCGGCTTGGAATCGCTGCGGAAAACTCGGGAAAACTTGTCAGTATTGTCCGGCAACAGGCAAAGCGGCTCGCCGGAGAAAGGGCCTTGGATTTGGTGCTCGTGGACGGGCCGCCGGGAATCGGGTGCCCGGTTATCGCCTCGATCACGGGATGCTCTCTCATATTGATCGTTACGGAACCCACGCTCAGCGGACAGCATGACCTGAAACGCGTAGCCGAGCTGGCCCGCCATTTTCAGGTGCCTGCCGCCGTTTGCATCAATAAATGGGATTTAAATACGGCAATGAGTGATGCTATCGAGGCGTACGCATCCGCGATGGGCATTACGCCGGTCGGACGCATCCGGTATGACCGCGCCGTGACCGCCGCCCAGGTGGCGGGCCAAACGGTTTTGGAATATGCCCAAAACAGTGTCACGGAAGATGTCCGGCGTGTGTGGTCAGGTGTGGAACGGTTATTAAACGGCGGCCAACCATGACAGGTGTCCGCATGGGGAGAAATGTGTTATGCTTAAAGCAACGATGTTGAAGGCCTTCAACGCCCAGATCAACAGGGAATTTCAATCCGCATACCTGTTTATGGCCATGTCGGCCGCTTTCAAAGCCGGGAATCTTTCCGGATTTGCCCATTGGACACGGATTCAGGCCCAGGAGAAGGGCTGTCATGCCTTGATTCTTTTCAATCATGTGTGTGAACGGGGGGGTGCTGTCAGCCTGGAACCGATCACGGCCCCACCGTCCGAATTCGGTTCTCCCGGAGAAACCCTTGAACAGGTCTTGGCCCGGGAACGCTTTCTCACGGAAAGCGTCAATGACCTGATGAACCTGGCCGTAAAGGAATCCGACAACGCCAGCCGCGTCATGCTGCAGTGGTTGTTGACGGCGCAAACCGAGGCGGAAGCCGCCGTCAGCCACGTGCTGGCGCGCATGCACCAGGTGAGAGGCGGGGGGAACGCATTGTTCATGATGAACCGCAGCCTTGGCGCGCGTACCTTTACGGTGCCGTCGCCATTGGCAAACAAGAAATAAGGAACCCCGCATGTACCCCGACCCGCTTACCCCTTACGGTAACCGTCCGATGGTTACGCCCATCGTCAATGCCGTAAATTATGAATATCTCTCTTTCGACGTGCTTCGCCAGATCACGGACGGTGAAATTGACGGCTACACGTATCATCGTGATGACAACCCGACCGTCCGGGCGGTAGAAAAACAGCTGGCGGCGCTGGAAAACGCGGAGGATTGCGTTGTATGCACCTCGGGCATGGCGGCCTGTACCATGGTGTACCTGACCTATCTCCAGGCGGGCGACCACATGATTATTTTTCATGACACCTACGGCGCGAATTACAAGGTGTCCCTGATTCTGGAGCGGATGGGCATTGCCTTTACCTGGGTGGATGCCGACGACGCGGGAAGCATCGGGGACTACCTGAAACCAAACACGCGGATGATTGTTCTGGAGACGCCCAGCAACCCCCTCTGTAAGATCATAGACCTGCAGGTGGTCCGCGCCGCGGCGGACACGGTCGGGGCGATGGTGGTGGTCGACAATACCTTCGCGACGCCCTACCACCAGAATCCGCTGAACCTTGGGGCGAACCTGGTGATTCACAGCGCCACGAAGGCGCTGGGCGGGCACAACGATCTCATGGCCGGCGCCATAGCCGGTTCCAAGGAACACTATAACCGCCTCTGGTTTACCCGCCAGGCCATAGGAACCACCCTGGACGCCTACTCCGCCTTTCTGCTGGCCCGGGGTATCAAGACTTTTGAACTGCGCGCCGCAGCCATGGCCGACAGCGCCATAAAAATCGCTGAATTTCTGCAAGGGCAGCCCAAGGTGTTGCGCATTTCCTATCCTGGCCTGCCGAGCCACCCGAACCACGTAATTGCGGCGCGCCAGATGCGCCGCGGGTTCGGCGGGATGCTGGCCTTTGACGTGGGCGATGATGAAGAGGACGCCAAGCGCTTCATCGCCGCGCTCAAGCGCATCCGCCATGCCGTCAGCCTGGGCTGCACAGAATCGCTTATTTGCATTCCCTACCTGACGACAATGCTCTACCTGCCCCCTGAACGCAGAACGGCCTTCGGGGTAAGCAAAAATTCTGTCAGGCTTTCCGTGGGCATAGAGGATCCCGCCCTGCTCGTTGCTGATTTGAAACAAGCCCTGGCGTGTGTGGCGCAAGGGAGAAAGGAGACCCGGCCATGAATATAAAAATGGATCCACGGCTCAGTGAAGGCGCCGTCGATTTTATAGACGACCATTATCTTGAAAACTTGCTCGTCCCCAAAACCGTGGACCCCGGGCGGGTCCGCGCCATTATCAGCAAGAGCATGAGCAAGGAACCCCTGTGCCAGGAGGAAACGGCAGTATTGCTTCAAGTGGAAGATCCCGGCCTGATCGAGGAAATCTTCGAAGCCGCCCGGGAACTGAAACGGCGTGTATACGGGAACCGCATCGTATTGTTCGCGCCCCTGTATATCGGCAACGAATGTATCAATGACTGTCGGTATTGCGCCTTCCGCCGCTCCAATCCCGATGCCATACGCCGTACCCTGAGTATGGAGGAACTGCGTGCACAGTTGGAAGCCTTGGAAAACAAGGGGCACAAACGCCTCATCCTGGTATTCGGGGAACACCCCAGGTATGACGCGACGTTCATGGCCGAATGCGTCAAAACAGCCTACAGCTTCAAAATCGGGCACGGGGAAATCCGTCGCGTCAATATCAACGCCGCGCCGCTCGATCATGAAGGATACCGCACAATGAAAGCGGTCGGCATCGGCACGTACCAGATATTCCAGGAAACGTATCACCACAAAACCTACAGCCAGGTGCATCCCGATCATACGCGTAAAGGCAACTATCTCTGGCGCCTGGACGGTCTGAGCCGCGCTTTCGAGGCCGGATGCGACGACATGGGCATCGGCGCCTTGTTTGGATTGTATGATTGGCGCTTCGAAGTTCTGGGCCTGGTCACGCACGCACGCCATCTTCAGGACCGCTACGGCGTCGGTCCGCACACCATCAGTTTTCCCAGGTTGCGGCCGGCCCAAGGGGTCGGCAAGGAGTGGCCTTACGAAGTCAGCGACCACGATTTCAAACGGCTGGTCGCGATACTGCGCCTTTCCGTGCCTTACACGGGCATGATTCTTACGGCGCGGGAGAACCCGGAGCTGCGCCGGGAGGTTATGGGTTTCGGCTGTTCCCAAATCGATGCAGGAAGCCGGGTGGAACTTGGCGGGTATACGGAGGCCGGCGACGCGCAGGTGATGGAACGGGAGCAGTTTTCACTGGGCGATATCCGGTCGCTTGACACGGTGATGCGGGAATTGCTGGAGGACGGGTACATCCCCAGTTTCTGCACCGCCTGCTACCGGCTGGGTCGTACCGGCGAGCACTTCATGGAATTCGCCATACCCGGCTTTATTCAGAATTTCTGCACGCCGAACGCGTTGACCACCCTGACGGAATACCTGGTGGATTACGCATCGCCGGAAACGGCGGACGCAGGCGCGAAAGCCGTGGAACACGAACTGGCCAAATTGCCAGAAACACCTCAAAAAAAAGAATTGCTGGCGCGTTTGCACAGAATCAGAGAAACAGAAGACCGGGATCTATATTTTTAAAACCGGTTTTATCCGTTAAAAAATCCAAGCATTCAGGAGTATCATTGAGCAATGGAAGAACAATTTAGCAGGAAGGCGCTGGAGCGTTTTAAAGATCCGCGCAATTACGAGGAACTGGAAGAACCGGACGGCCATGCGCGCATTACCGGGCCGTGTGGCGATACCATGGAATTCTGGATTCAGGTGGAAGAAGGTATCGTAACGGCCGCGTCTTTTACCACCACCGGCTGCGGACCTTCCCGGGCGTGCGGAAGTATGGCCACGGAACTCGCCGAAGGTAAAACCGTCCGGGAAGCCGGGCGCATTGAACAGAAAGACATATTGGAGGCCCTGGACGGGATGCCCGAGGAACATCAGCACTGCGCCCTGCTGGCGTCCAATACGCTCAAGGCGGCCGTGGCGGATTTTATGGCGCGCCAAGCGGCCCGAGGCAACCCGCCGCAGGAGGGCGACAGCGCCTGCTCGTCCTGTGACAAAGACTCCTGTTCCGCCAGGAACAAGGGGGAAAATGAATCCCTGGAGGATTTTCTGGAACGGCAGGCCCTGGAGGCGCGGCTGTGCCATATAGGCCACAAGATTTTGGTGCTGTCCGGAAAGGGCGGCGTCGGGAAAAGCACTGTGGCGGTCAATATCGCCGTTTCCCTGATGATGGCGGGCAAGCGGGTGGGACTGCTTGACGTGGATATTCACGGCCCAAGCATTCCCAAGATGCTGGGCCTCGAAGGCAGCGCCGTCGAAAATAACGAGGGTAATATCGTGCCCGTTGAACTGGGCACCTTGAAGGTGATTTCCCTGGGCTTCTTCCTGCGCAATGAAGATGACGCGGTTATCTGGAGAGGTCCCATGAAGATGGGCGTCATCAAGCAGTTTCTGAAAGACGTCGAATGGGGCGACCTGGATTACCTGGTGGTGGATTCGCCTCCGGGAACGGGCGATGAACCCCTTTCCGTGTGCCAGTTGCTGCCCAATGCCGACGGCGCAGTGGTAGTCACTACGCCCCAGGACGTATCCGTGAGTGACGTGCGCAAGTCCATCACTTTCTGTCGTCAGCTGAATATGCCGGTCCTCGGCGTGGTTGAAAACATGAGCGGCTTCGTATGCCCCCATTGTGGTGAAATTACGGAGATATTCAAAACCGGCGGCGGCGCGCGCATGGCCAATCAAATGGGCGTCCCCTTCCTGGGCGGCATCCCCCTTGACCCGGGTGTCGCCAATGCCTGTGACGCAGGGCGGCCCTACACGCACCATTTCCCCGACACCCCCGCGGGCCTGGCCTTCAAGAAAATCATCGATCCCATACTTGCATTGGATAAATAACAACATCAATTAGGAGAAACTGTCATGCGTATCGCAATACCTGTTGCCGAAGGAAAACTGGCCCTGCACTTTGGACATTGCGCCCAGTTCGCGATGGTGGATGTGGATGAGGGTTCGCGAAACATAGTCAGCACCTTTATGGTGGACGCGCCCGAACATCAGCCGGGACTGCTGCCGCCGTGGCTGGCGAACCAGGGGGCAAACATTATTATCGCCGGCGGTATGGGTTCCCGAGCGCAGGCGCTCTTTACCCAGCAGGGCATCGAGGTGATCGTCGGCGCGCCGGCGGACACGCCCGAACAGATTGTAAAGGCCTATCTCAACGATGCCCTGGAAACCGGGTCGAACGTGTGCGATCATTAACCGTGCCGTGTCCAGTCACTGCCTCTAAGCAGACCCAATGACCGCCGCTGTTAAAATATCCGTGGTGGTGGAAGACTGTCCCGGCCTGCCGGGGCTTCGCCCGGAACATGGCCTTTCCTTGTGGGTGGAAACACCCACAGGCGCCTTTCTCTTTGACACTGGCCAGGGAGAGGCCTTTCAGGAAAACGCCGGTGCGCTCGGAATTCGCCCGGCGGATGTGGACACGTTGGTCCTGAGCCATGGGCACTACGACCATACCGGCGGAATGATTCACCTCCTGGATAACGAAATGCCCGGACGAATTTACGCGCACCCGGCGGCATTTGCGCCACGCTTCCGTAAACGCGAAGAACTACCCCATAAAGCCATCGGCATGCCCGAAAAAATTCGCCGGCGCCTGGAACAAAAACCGGACATCGTAACATATACGTCAGCGCCGCAGCAGATTCTGGAAAATGTCTGGATAACCGGCCCCATTCCCCGGAACAATGATTTTGAAGATACGGGAGGCCTTTTCTTTTCGGATCCTGCCTGCAGCGTTCCGGATCCGATCGAAGATGATCAGGCCGTCTGGATCCAGAGTTCCAGGGGCACTATCGTGCTCCTGGGCTGCGCCCATGCGGGCGTTATCAACACGCTGGATTACATTGCCCGACTTACGGAGGGGACGCCGGTTTATACCGTAATCGGGGGCATGCACCTTCAAAACGCCGGTGAAGAAAGACTGACCAAGACCCTGCAAGGCTTGAAACGTCACGGGATCGAAGTAGTGGCGCCGTGCCATTGCACAGGACCGACTGCCGTGGCGTACCTGCATGAGCGCCCGCATTCTTCTGTTGTCCCGTGCCTGTGCGGGTCTACATTCTCTTTTCAGAAATGATTTCCGAAGGAAAGACCGTCCTGGGCGCCTTATTTCTTGTCCGCGTATAACGATGCCTGAACAATACGGACCAGCTCTTTTATGAGAGGGCCGTGTGAAATATCCGTGGAGGCGCTGACCATCCCTGAGATGACTGTGCCCATGGCGACCGTGCCAACCACCATAACCATCACTTGGACAATATACGCATTGGGGTCCACATCCTTTTTATAAATGCCGCCCTGCTGCCCCATGCGCAGATAGTCCCCGATAAGCCTGGTCCAGGGGCTGACATGTTCGTTCAAAACGGAAAACGTCTCTTCCGGTCTATCGATCATCTCGCGTACGACCAGGCGCGCACGATTCACGTCTTCCATAAAAAAATTGACGAGGGAAGTCATGGTAGATACCAGGCGGTTAGAATCATCCTGGCTTGTGGTCAGCATCCGGGGCAGTTCATTTTTCCAATACACGATCAGTGACTCGACTACGTTTTGACGTAGATTCTCCTTGGAGGGAAAATGATAGATCAGAGAGGGTTTCTGAATGCCCACGGCATCAGCGATGGCTTGGAGCGAGGTGCCTTCGAATCCTTTCTCTGAAAAAAGGCGTAAGGCCTCCTTAAGGATCCGTTCTTTGACAGTATTATGTTCCGCGCCTTGATCTATTTCTTTCATGTAACCATTCCGAGTTGTCCGGGATTCCACTGGCAACACTTAACTTGTACGAATGTCCTATTTTGACATTCCGAGTGCCCTTAATTAAAGTTATCCTATGTTTTTGCTTCCGGAAGGTTTTCCAGGTTGCAAAAATCTACCAAATGTAATATACTTGCCTATCATCTGGTAGGCTTGAGCCACAGTCCCCTTCTGGAGAGAGGAGTAACTTGTTTTGATTATTGCGGTACTGATTAAACATGTGCCGGACACGGCATCGGTGTTGACCATAAGCGATGACGGGAAATCACTCACACTGAACGGCATTAAGTTCGTGATGAATCCCTACGATGAGTTTGCTGTGGAAGAGGCGATTCTCCTGCGTGAACGTTTGGGCGGCGAAGTGGTGGCCGTCTGTGCGGGCCCGCCGGAAAGCAAGGAAACCATTCGCACCGCCCTTGCCATGGGCGTGAATTCCGGCGTGCTGATTAGCGGAACGGAGCAACTGGCAGGCAGGGGCCTTTCAATGGCATTGGCAGCAGGGTTGGCAACGCTTTCGCCAGACGTGATCTTTGCAGGCAAACAGGCAGTGGACAGCGATGGTTCGCAGATATCGGAACGTGTCGCGGAACTTATGGGGATTCCACACGCCTCCTGCATTACCCGTTTTGAATTGAAGGATGGAAAGGCCGAAGTGATTCGTGAAGTGGAAGGCGGGCATTATCATTTATCGTTTGAATTGCCGGCCCTTTTTACAACACAAAAGGGGATCAACACGCCGCGCTATCCCACACTGCCCAATATCATGAAGGCGAAACGTGCGACGATTAAAGAGTTGTCTTTGTCAGACTTGCAGATCGAACCGGCGCTGCTCGAAAGTGAACTCCTTGTGGAACGATTAGCGCCGGCGCGGCGGGAACGGCGGCGCCAATTGATTGCCGGGGAACCTCTCGCACAGGTCCAGAAATTGTATCGCAGCCTTCAGGAAGAAGATAAAGTCCTTTAACCGGAGTCAGGCATGAGCATTCTTGTTATTTTAGAGCAACGGGGTAATTTGAAAATTTGCGGTCTTGAAGCGGCAAGCGCCTCGAGAAAGGTGGCGGAGGCCTCTGGCATGACATTGAACGCCCTGTACCTGGGTAGGGCGTTCGATGAGAACCCGTCCGTTCTCGCGGGGCTTGGAATCAGTACTCTTTACGCTTACGAGAATGAAGATCTTCATTACTATTCCAACGAACGGTATGTACACATCTTGTGTGAATTGGCCCGGGAACTGGAGGCGAAGGTTATTGTCTGCCCCGCCACGGCGGTGGGCAAGGAATTGTGCGCCTCTGCGGCCGCCCGTCTGCAAATCGAATTGGCCCAGGATTGCGTAGCGCTGGATTGGAACGAAACACTGAAAGCCGTAAAGCCGATTTATGCGGGCAAGGTCATTTCAGACGTTTCGTTTAGTAAGTTACCGGGCCTGGTATCCCTGCGTCCAAATACCGCCGCGATAGAACGGCGGGGAGAGGACCTGCCGGCGATTGTCAGGCGGGACATGCCGCTGATCCCGGCCCGCTCAACAATCCTGGAGGTGGCCGAGGCCATGTCAGGATATGTGGATCTTACTGAAGCCAAGATTATTGTGGCAGGGGGGCGTGGTATCGGCGGTCCGGAAAACTGGCCTGTTCTTCAGGACCTTTGCGAGGCCCTGGGCGCGGCGTTGGGGGCAAGCCGCGCAGCGGTTGACGCCGGTTGGATTGACGCCTCCCACCAAGTCGGGCAGACAGGAAAAGTGGTTTGTCCAGACCTGTATATCGCCTGCGGCATTTCCGGCGCCATTCAGCACCTGGCGGGCATGCGTACCGCCAAAATCATTGTTGCCATCAACCGGGATCCTGAAGCCCCCATTTTTCAGTTCTGTGATTACGGTATTGTGGGCGATCTTCTTGAAATAGTCCCCAAATTGGCCGGGGAGATACGGAATCGACGGACGAACTAGCCATTGTCCGGCACCTTACGTATATACAGGTAGCAGGAGCTTTTTATTTTGCTTACAACGCTGGAGAAGGTCCTTTTCTTTTTTATTTTAACAGGGTCCATGGGCTACTTTCTATGGCGTACCTGGCTGCTCATACGGCTGGTGCGCATGGGAAAGCGGGATCCTGAATGCAGGACGGAACATCTGCCTGCGCGTGTTGGCGGAATGCTGGCGGATGTTTTCCTGCAGCGCCGTGTATTACGCAAACCTGTTACGGGTTTATTTCATCTTCTGATTGTCTGGGGGTTTTTTGTCTTTGCCGTTAATACCATAAATCACTTTGCCGGCGCTTTTTTCCCGGGCTTTCATCTTTTTGGGGAAACGGCATTGGCGAATCATTACACGATGCTCGCGGACCTATTTGCCGTGCTGATACTTGCCGGCGTACTCGGGCTCGCAATTCGGCGCTATCTGTTCCGCCCGGCCGGCCTGACCCCGAGGTCCGTTGAGTCCGCCATCGTTTTTTTCTTTATCGGCGGCGCCATGGCCGCATATCTTCTAAACAACGCGGTAGAAATCGCAATAAACACCCACGAAGGCGTTGGTCATCATATTGTTGCGGGGCGGCTGGCGGCATTATTTGGCGGAATGACGGAAATTCCGCTCCGGGTATTGGGACATGCCGCCTGGTGGTGCGACGCGATCATGCATCTTATGCTCATTGCCCTGCTTGTCATTCCGACCAAGCACCTGCATTTGGCCGCCGGCCCGCTGAACCTACTTTTCAAACGCAGCCGCCCGTGCGCTCAGATGGTGAAGATGGATCTTGAGGATGAAAATGCCTCGTCTTTTGGCGTGTCCAGGATCGAAGAATTTTCCTGGAAACAGAACCTGGACCTGTTCGCCTGTATTGAATGCGGCCGATGCAGCACCCATTGCCCCACTGCAATCACGGGTAAAGCGCTCAATCCGAAGGAATTCATTGTTGGATTAAAACATCACTTGTTGGAAACCGGGCCGGATACGTTGGCCGCGCAGGGGAGCGACACTAAAAAGGACGGAATAAACGGAAAGAATCTGATCGGCGATGCGGTCAGTAAAGACGCCGTCTGGTCCTGCACCACCTGTGGAAACTGTGTGGAACATTGCCCCATGGGCATCGAGCATATCGACAAAATAACGGACATGCGCGCCCACCTGGTATTGATGCAATCCGATTTTCCGCCGGAGGCTTCAGGAACCTTCCGAAACATGGAAACCGCGGGCAATCCGTGGGGGTTCGCACCGGAGGAACGCGCCAACTGGGCTGAAGATATGAATGTTCCCGTCATGATGGAGAAGAAGCGGGCGGATATTCTCTGGTGGGTGGGGTGCAGTGGCGCTTATGACGAGCGCTGCAAGAAGATTTCCGTGGCCATGGCAAAAATTCTCAACGCGGCCGGCATGGACTTTGCCATATTGGGCAAAGAAGAACGCTGTAACTGTGAGAGCGCGCGGCGCCTGGGCAATGAATATCTTTATCAAACGGCTACCCGGGAGATTATCGAGACGTTAAACAAATATGAATTCAGGCGGATACTGACGACATGTCCCCATTGTTATAACACCTTTAAAAATGAATATCCGCTTTTTGGCGTGGACTATGAAGTAATCCACCATTCCGAATTTTTGGAGGAACTGATGGCCGCTAAGCGGCTGCAGACCGTGCCGCCATCAATCCGGAATACAACGGTGTTTCATGATTCCTGTTATCTGGGAAGGCATAATGGCATCTATGATGCGCCCCGTAAGGTATTGGAATCCGCAGGGTGTGCCCTGGTTTCCTTTCGGGAAGAAAAGAAAGGCGCTTTGTGCTGCGGGGCGGGCGGCGGCCATATGTGGCTGGACGAGGCAGGCGAATCCATAGCGGGACACCGCACGGAGGAACTGCTTTCATCCGGCGCTGCCGGGATTGCGGCTGCGTGTCCTTTCTGCATTACAATGCTGACTGATGAACTGAAGAAGAGCGGCTCGGCAACCGGGGTCCTGGATATAGCGGAAATCATTGCTCTGCATATCACCCCCTAACCGTAAATGCCAACTTTTCCACGCAGAAAACGTTTCCGCAAAGCGCATTGGATTTCCGATGACACACCTTACAGTCCCGGAAATCCGGCGATAGGACGTTTGATCCTAAAAAGGGCAGTTGAATTCTGAAGCGGTTTTCAAACCAAAGGACTTAAAGGACATAAACGACCAAAAGGACAGTAAAACGTTCTCCCGGTTGGTGCGTCCTTTACGTCCTTTAAGTCCTTTCGGTCCTTTCTT
>JAAYBJ010000153.1 GCA_012730105.1 Candidatus Hydrogenedentota bacterium | reverse complement strand
GGCTGGTGGAAGGCGCCAACCAGATTGAACTGATTACAACATCGGGTTCGTGGATGTTATATGACGCGGTAAAGCTGGAAGACGGTATTCCGAATACGCCCGACATCTCCCGGATCGAGGCGGTCAGTACCCCTATGTTCAAAACCGTGAACGGCGAACTGAGGCAGGCCGTACGGGTGCGGGTAGAGAATGGCGGACTCGCCGGGCCGGGCGTTTTGGCGCTGGACGGTGAAGTCCCGGTGACACAGGCGGTAGAAGTGCGCCAGGGCACGGCACATCTGATGCTGCTGGCGCCGCCCTTCACCAACGCTGAACGCCGTACTGTTACGCTCGAAGCGGGCGGCAAAAGCGTGCAGGCGGCATTCGACGCGAAACCGGAACGACAGTGGACCCTGTACGTGGCCCCGTCGGCTCATACGGACATCGGTTACACGGACCTGCAAGAAAAGTGCATGGCCTTGCACGTGGACAATGCCATGGCGGGACTGGACGCCGCCGCGTCGGACCCGGATTTCAGGTGGAACCTGGAAGTATTCGCCCAGTATGACTGGTTTGCCGAACTGAAACCGGAACGCATGGCCGAACTGGACCGTCAGATCCAGTCGGGGCAGGCCGGCCTGACCGCTCTGTACCTGAACATGCTCACGGGTCTGTGCAGCGGTGCGGAAATGATGCGCCTACTCGCGCCCGCCCAGGCATGCGGGCGCAGGCTCGGCACGCCGGTGCTGATGGCGTCGCTGAATGACGTGCCCACTTCGGTGGGTACCCTGCCCATGTTCCTGCGCCACGCGGGGGTGCGCTATTTCGCCGAGGCGATCAACCAGGACCGGGGCCCGGTGTTCCTGCATTGCGACCCCGAGATGAACCAGTCGCCTTTCTGGTGGGAAGCGCCTGACGGCTCGCGGGTGCTGGCCATCTTCACGCGCACCTACTTCCAAGTCTGGCAGATCAAACTACATGAAAGTGTGGCGGCCGTCGAGGATACGCTCCCCGGATTCCTGGACCTCTTCTTGCGCGAGGACTATCCCGGGGACGCCATTTTCATTAACGGCGCTTTTCTGGACAACTGCGCCATGACGCCGAACTACGCGAAGGTGGCCGCCGAATGGAACCAGACCTGGGACTATCCGAAATTCGTGCTTTCGACGCCGGAGGCCTATTTCCGCCACATCGAGGAGAAGTTCGGCAACGAGCTGCCGGTATACCGGGGCGACATGGGCACCTTCTGGGAAGACGGAGCCGCCTCTTCCGCCGCCGAAACGGCCATGGTACGCTGGGCGAAAAACCTGGTCGCCACCGCCGAGAAATGGGAAGCCCTGTCGGCCCTGCGCGGGGCGGGCGCGGCGGCGCCGGGCGGTTTCAGCGACACCTGGAAGGACATTCTGTATTACGATGAACATACCTGGGGCTCGGCGGTCAGCATCAGCGATCCGAACAATCCCCAGAGCACCGGGCAATGGGCGCGCAAAGCGGCCTATGCCACAAAATCTTTGGAGGGCGGCCGCGACGCGCAGCGGAATCACGGACTGGCCGCGTTGCGCAGCCTGGCCGGCATTTCGAACGGCGAAGGCGGCAACACGATCATAGTGTCCAACCCGCTCTCGTGGGTGCGGGACGTGCCGGTCATGCTGCCCGAAGGCGCGACGACAGGCGGCGCGGTCCTGGACAAGGAAACGGGGAACCCTGTGGTGTTTCAGGAGACGGCGGACGGCAGCCTGTTTTTTACCGCGGCCAGCGTGCCCGCCATGGGCTGGCGCGTTTTTGAAATCGTGCCTGGAGAAAAGAACCCCGCTCCCGCCTTGCTTACCGTGAGTGCCGGGGATCCCTATACCTTTGCTACGGACCGGTTCTCCTTCCATGTCAACGAGAAAACCGGAGGCCTGGACCGTCTTACGGACCTGAAAACGGGCCGCGAATGGGTGGACGCCGCATCGGGCTATCACATGAACCAGTTCCTGCATGTTTCGGGCGGAAACGGGACAGCCATGATTCATCCCAATCACACACGCGCCACAGACTTGCAGGTAAGCACCCACGAATCCGCGTCGGTGATGCTCGTGGAGAACGGCCCCGCGCGTGCCGTGCTGCGCATCGAACGGACGGGGGGCCCGTCGCCGGTGGACACGGATCTCGTGATCCACGCGGACAGCACACTCGATTTTATCAACGTCATTCACAAAGTGGAAACTCTGGAGAAGGAAGGCGGCTACTTCGCCTTTCCCTTTGGCCTCAACACCCCGGACCGGACCACTGCCTACCTGGAATTACCTTATGGTGTCATCGCGGCGGACCAGGAGCAACTGCCGGGCGCGTGCCGGGAATGGTATACGGTGAACACCTTCGCCGCCGTGGGCAATGGCGCGCAATCGGCGACCGTTGCCGCCCCCGACACACCGCTCTTTACTGTGGGCGACGTCAACCGCGGCCTGTGGCCAAACCGCAACCGGGGCAACCGCCACATGCTGTTCGCCTACGTATACAACAACTACTGGCACACGAACTACAAGGCGTCCCAGGGCGGCAATATCCGCTGCGCTTTTTCCATAAACCTGGCCGAGGCGCCCTTTGATCCGGCAGCGGCCACCCGCTTCGGCTGGGCGCGCGCACTGGACCTGACACCGGACACGGAAAACGCGCTTCCGGGCGCGGGGAATGGCGGCGTGCCGGCGCAATCCCTCGTCACGCTCGACGAAGGCCCGGTGGTACTGTCAGAATTGCTGAGCCTTGACGACGGCAAGAAGGTGCTGGCGCGTTTGTACAACCCGGGCTTTTCCCCGGCGGCGACCGGCATCGGCATGCCGGGCGTGACCCTGGCGGGCATGGAGCGGACGGATCTCTTCGGCGAGAACGGCACGCCGCTGCCTGTGGACGAAAAAATCACGGTGCCCGCGCGCGGCATCGTAACAGTGGTGCTTCAGGCGGAATAGCAGAGCATTCAAAAAGCGGGCTTTTCGGACAAGGTTGGACGTGATCTGACGGGTCGACAGCCCCATAAGGAGTCTGATATATGGCTTACGTGAACCTGGTTACGGGCGGTGCGGGTTTCATCGGCTCGCACCTGTGCGAGGCCTTGCTGAACCGCGGCGAGGAAGTGCTGTGCCTGGATAATTTCTTTACCGGCAGAAAGG
>JAAYBJ010000152.1 GCA_012730105.1 Candidatus Hydrogenedentota bacterium | reverse complement strand
GGTGTTGAAGAGTGAGGTCGCCCTGTTCCATTTACCGTATTTCACCCCAACGTCATTCCGGTTTTTCGCGGTGGAGAAAGGGCTTGTTTCGAAGGGTTGGCCAGGCCGCGAAAAGACCGGAACCCATCTTCTGAAGCCGTGGAGGAGGAACGTATTAATGTGGAATTCGGAATTCGGAATGGAAAGATGACCGCCAGGCATGATCTTGAATTCCCTTTTCTTATCCTGTGATCGGGATTCAAAAATACGGGGTTGTGACAAAGTCCGTGTATAATGGTACTTGAAATGTAACGGACGGTCTGCCCTGAAATTAGGTTCGGAATGAAGGGACTGACCCCAGTGAATGCAATGAGACTGTCTCTGCTATATTCCGAACGGCCGTCTTTCATCGTTTATGGGGAAGGCAGAAGGCCTCATGATGAACGGTCCCTGGTTATAGTCAATAAGGTTCCGATAGGGAATAATGAGATGCGCGGTTCTATTCTTTTTCAGTTGACTGTTTTTGCGGTAGCGGTCCTCTTCTTGTTTTTTAGCATGGGGTGTCCACCAGAAAAGGAATCGGAAGCCGGTGTCCTGATAAAGAGTCTGGTTGGAATGAGTTGTTGCGGATGCGAAATTCGCCGGACAGAAGGGGAGGGGGAATCTGAAGAGGGCGAATCACCCGAAGGGGAAAGCACTGAAGGGGAATCAAGTGAAGGCGAAGGTGCGGAAGGCGAGGCTGCGGAGGGCGAGGAACCGGTTGTGCCCGAAGGCATGATCGACATTGAAGCGGGCTCCTTCAGAATGGGACGTTCCTATTCTGACACCGGAGAAAGTGTCGAACTTCCGGTGCATGCCGTTTCTTTATCCCCCTATTACCTTGGAAAATATGAGGTGACCAACCATGAATTCGCGGAAGTGCTGAACTATGCCAGATCGCAGGGGTATATTGAAGGCTATGGTGGGGGATCCTACACAGGTTCCAAGGTATATTACGAGGGCTATTTTCTGACGGATACCTATGCCAGCAGCGCGGAGTCGCAACTTATTTATGAAGGTGGCGCATTTAGTGTGCGCACCCGGCCGGGTCATGATGAAAATCCTTTCGACATGGCGGAACACCCGGTCGTCATGGTTACCTGGTATGGCGCGGCAGCCTATTGTAACTGGTGCAGCGAGATGGAAGGATTGCAGCCCTGCTACAATCTCGATAACTGGTCCCGCTATGAACCGGTGCGTAACGGGTATCGCCTGCCCACGGAAGCCGAATGGGAACGCGCGGCGGCCTGGGACGGGGTGAAGCACTGGCGTTACGGTATGTCCAGTGATATATTGGATATCAGGCGGGCGAACTATATCGCCGAAAGCAGCGCGAATCCGCTGGAATTGCGAACCCAGCCCTTTACCTCCCCCGTGGGATGGTACGACGGCGTCAATGCGGCGCGATTAAACACGCCCTCCCTGAAAACAATAAACGCCGTGAGTCCGGCCGGCGCCTATGACATGTCCGGAAACGTTTGGGAATGGTGCCACGATTGGTATGATGGCGAGTATTACTCAGAGGCTTTGGAAGATGATCCCGCCGGGCCGGAGAGTGGCTCCTCCCGTGTTTTCAGAGGCGGTTCCTGGGCAAATAATGCGGACAACTGCCGGACAGCCCGGCGCTTCAGTTCCGACCCTGAATATGCGGAAAATCACCTTGGATTCCGCGTTGCCCGGAATCGTTAATTCCGCCGGAGTGACTTGTCCCGTTTAATCCCTTTGTGTTAAGGTTTGGCCTGCCTCGATTTTTGGGTACAAAAAGACGCGTTTGCCGCGACGACAAGAGAGCACTATGAAGAAACGCCTGGTTGTTTATAGCATTAAGTTGGGTGTGGTTATCTGTTTGTTCGTACTGATCTTCAAGCCGGAACTTTTCGGCATGAAAGGCCTCTTCGGCAATGTGGCCCCCCTTGATGTCTGGAACGCACTGCGTGATGCGAGTACGACGGGGCCTGCGGCGTTTTTCTTCTGGATGGCCTGCGCCACGGCGGTTAAACTTGCGGGCATCACTTCGGGGATTATACGCTGGCGTTTGCTGCTCGCCGGCCAGGGGTTGCGCATACCGCTGGTCTATCTGGCTTACCAGTGGTTTATGGGGCGTGCTATTGGCCTGGTCCTTCCGGGCACCCTCGGTCTGGACGGGTACCGGCTGATCGAATCCTCCCGCTATACCCGGGAGGTCGTCAAATGCACGACGGTCATTGCGGTTGAAAAACTGACGGGCATTATCGCCCTTTCTTTTCTGGTATTTGTGACGTTTCCGCTTGGATTTAAATATTTGCAGTTCAACACGGCACTCCTGGCGCTGATCATGGGCGCACTGCTGGTGGGCGTTGTGTGCAGTCTGCTGTTGCTGCTGAATCCGCGGGTCATCCAGGTGCTGGCCGCGGTGATGCCCGTTCCCGGTTTCGCCCGGGGGCCGATCAACAAACTCGGCCGCGCTGCCACCGCCTACAGCAAGGCGAAAGGTACGCTGCTCGCCGCACTCTTTTTCGGCCTGCTGGTGCACCTGGGCACATGTTCCAAGTACTTTTTCACGTTCATGGCGATCAGGGCGACTAATGTGTCCGCCGCCGACATCTTTTTCGTCAGCCCGCTGATGATCACAGCGGGGATACTGACCTTTACCATTTCCGGACTGGGGGTGCGCGAGATTGCCTTCGGCCTGGTACTGGGAAGTACGGCAGGCCACGCGGTTGCCATTCTCGGCGGCCACCTGGGTCTTTGGGCGGGCGAGATCGTGCCTTTCGCGCTGAGTGTGCCGCTGCTCCTTTTCGGCGGCAGGCCGAGCAAGGAATCCATTGAAGAGGACCGTGCCTATGTGGCCGAAGGCTTGGCCGAAAGCGATAAAGAATTACAGCCCCTGCTTAGCCGTGAGGAAACTGTCCGTTACCGAAAAGAGGTTTTTTCCCTGCTTTGCTGCGGCGTATTGGCCGGTCTGTTTGCCGGTGCGCTGATCGCCTTCCTGGAGTCCTTCTGGATCGGTTCGCGCCTGCAGGACCTGGGAGAGTGGGGGATGTTGCCCTGGGGCGTTGTCGCCTACAGTGTGATTTTTGCCGGTATCGGGCTGGCCTTATCGGCCGGGGTACTGTTTATCGCGCTGCTTGTGGACCGGTTCCCCTCCTGGCCTGTGAATATGGCGGTCCTGTACGGGGCGGCTTTTGCTGCCGGGGGTATGGTTATCGGGCTGTTCCGGTATCAGCGGGATCTGCTGGGCGGGCATGCCATGGGCCAGCGGGAGTACCTCATGATTGCCTGTCTGGGGTGCGGTGCGGCACTGCTGCTGGGTGTGGTGGTGTTCTTGAAATGCGCCGGGTTCCGCCGCTATCTTCGCATGAATCTGCCCCGTTTCACCGTGGCCGCCCTGGCCGCATGGGTATGTATGGTGGGTGCGGCTTGGGGCCTGTCGGTGTTGCTGGCGCCCGAACAGAAAAGCGTCGCGTTCGCCCCGCAGCAACAGGCTGAGGGCCCGAACATCATTCTCCTTTCTGTGGACGCGCTGAGGGCGGATTACCTGTCTTTTTATAATCCGGATGCGGCCGCCGATATTCCCAACCTTAACGCGTTTGCGCGGGATGCCCTTGTATTTCAGCAGGCATTCGCCCAGGCGCCTTGGACCAAGCCTTCCTTCGGTACCCTCTTTACGGGTCTTTACCCGGAAGCGCACGGGGCGACTTCAAAGACCGCCTCTCTCTCCCCTTCAGTGGAAACCCTTGCGGAACTGCTGCAGC
Source organism: Candidatus Hydrogenedentota bacterium (assembly GCA_012730105.1). Classification (GTDB taxonomy): domain Bacteria; phylum Hydrogenedentota; class Hydrogenedentia; order Hydrogenedentales; family CAITNO01; genus JAAYBJ01. The sequence continues at coordinate 22,322 of JAAYBJ010000152.1, read as the reverse complement.
GGGGCGGTTATTACACACAGGGATTTTCAAACAACCCGAACATGACCGCCATATTCGGCATGGACAAGGGGTTTTCCGGGTATGTGGATCTGAAACCGGACCTCCTTTTCAAGGCTCCAGGCTCCGCATCCAACCTTTCCCTCTACGGGGTGCTGCGCAAGGTGTTCATGGTTGCCGAGGGCAAACTGCGGGGGGGACGGCTGCGCGTTACGGACTTTTATCAGCCCGCCGACAGCGTTACCGCTACGGCTTTGAACTGGCTTGACAGCGGAACTGTCCCGAAGGATACGCCTTTTTACCTGTACCTGCATTACATGGAGACCCATGATCCGTTCATGGATCATGATCAACCCGGCCTTGGATACGCGCGGGCCCGCATGGAACATCCGGACCCGGAAAAGTTTCTGGAACCGATGAGGAAAGCCTATATCTCCGAGATAGAGTATCTCGACAAGTACCTGGGGGAATTGTTTGAAGGGCTGAAGGCGCGGGGCCTTTACGACAATACTGTTATTGCCTTTGTGTCCGACCACGGCGAAGAATTCTTCGATCACGACGGTTGGTGGCACGGGCAGACCCTGTACGAGGAACTGCTGCGTGTTGCCCTGGCGCTCAAACTGCCGGGAAGCCTGCGCGGCGGCGAGGTCAATACGGACATGGCTCGTCTGATCGATGTGCCTCCGACCCTGCTTGTCCTGGCGGGGCTTGAGCCCGGAAAGGCCATGAGCGGACAGCCGCTGTGCGACCCCTCCGGCGCGTTCGTGAACAGCGGCATCGTTTATAGTTATGCCGAGAACGATTTTGAAGGCAACGTCCTGCAGGGGGTGCGTTCCAGGGAAAAAGCGATGATCCAGGCAAATGAGGACAATCCACGAGGCACAAAACCGGTGGAATTATATGATATGGTCGCGGATCCGTTGCAGGAACATGACCTGGCAGGGCAGCCGGAGCATGGGGACGCGGTCAAGGCGTTGACTGAAGTCATCGATCAGTTCATGCGGGGTATTTTTGAAAACGCGCCCGATCCCGGCACCGAGGTGGAGGTGGATCCGCAACTGCAACAGCAGTTGGAGGCATTGGGGTACCTGTAGTCGTGAAAGGGCGGCCTTGAAAGGCTTCCTTCTGTAAACATTCCGGGGGCGGCCGGCGTTTATTCCTGTGAATAAATTCTGGGCCCAATCGTCTGCTTCAGAAGTTGAAAGGCAGCAAAATGAAGCACATTCCGTTGATCTTGTTCATAGCGTGCATTTACATCTCCCCTGCCATGGCGGAAGAAGCGCCGGTGCAGAGTGCCCCGGTCGACCGCGGCGCCTGGGAACCATCCATACAAACGATTTTTGACCAGTTGAATTTGCTGGGTTTGTTCGCCGCCGCTACCAATCTCGGCGGCATGACGGTGAAAGTCCCCCGGGAATTGCAGAAACTGCCCCTGCAGATGATTGAAGGGACGGAGGAACTGCGGAATCGCGACATAGAAATCTATGTGAAGGAATTAACCTTCAAAGATCTGAAGTTCATTTATGACGAGTCACCGCAATGGCCGGATGAGAAGCCCGTTATTCCCACCCTGGTGGAGTTCGGGCGTCTGGGCGTGACGGCGGACGCGAAAACCAGGCTGGGAATGATTCCCCTGGGCGCTGTTTTTGACAACGGCAAGGTGCCCGTGGAATTTTTGCCCATGCTTGAAAAGGGCTACGATCTCAAACTGTTGCCGGAATCCCGTTCGGGCGACACGCGCCTGGATGAAGTCAAGTTGAAGGTGGGCGGTCCGATGACGACAGGGATCGCCAATCGCTTCTTCAGTAAGAAGGTGGCGAAACTGATCCTGGAGCATGGTGTGGGCCAGACCATGCAAATGGGTAAGGGCGACCTGTTTTCCGGTGATACCGCGGGCAAACTGTTGGAGGTGGCGCCTGATTCCACAGAAGGCCGTGCCCTGGATGCGCTGGTGGATATGTTGCGCTGACAGTGTGATAATCAGCCTTGTTTGATGGCGTCGGCCAGCTGTCGGGCGAAGGCGCCCGCCTTTCGTGCCGTGTCCGGCGCGCCACCGGCCTCCGCGATGAGCCGTACCATGGCGGAACCTACAACCACTCCTTCCGCGATTTTGGATACGGTTTCGGCCTGTTCCGGGGTGGATATGCCAAAGCCAACGGCGACCGGTTTGCCCGTTTTTTCACGCACCCGTGAAACCGACTGCGCCAGGTTTTGCGAAATGGCGGCGCGCTCCCCCGTAACACCGAGCCGGGAAATGTAGTAAACAAATGTGTCGCTGGCATCGCCGATGAGGGCAAGGCGTTGGTCTGTGCTGGTAGGCGCCGCCAGGAACACGGTGCTGAGATGGTTGGCCGCCATGGCATCCCGGTATCCGCCGGCGTCATCGGGAGGCAAATCCACGCAGAGCACTCCGTCGGCTCCCGCGTTGGCCGCGTCCCGGGCAAAATCTTTCTCACCATAGACCAGAATGGGATTGTAATAGGTGAAGATGAGGAGCGGAACCTGGCTGCGTTTGCGTACGCGTTCAATAGAGGCCAGGATGCCCCGAAGTGTGACGCCCTGTTGAAGCGCGCGGAGCGAGGCTTCCTGGATGACGGGGCCGTCCCCCGAAGGGTCGGAAAAAGGCGCGCCATACTCGATCAGATCCGCGCCGTTTTCTTCCAACGCAACGACGATGTCTTCGCTTATGGCCAGGCTGGGGTCGCCGCCCGTGATAAAGGGAATGAACGCGCATTTTCCACGCGCGGTGTTTTCTTGAAAAAGTCGGGTAATTCGGTTCACGTTATAGTTCCTCGTCAGGCATGATAAATCGCGCGGCCTGTTGCACGTCTTTGTCCCCGCGTCCGGACATGTTCATGACAATAATATCTCCGGCGTCCATGGCCGGCGCCTGTTTGATTACTTCGGCTACGGCATGGGCGCTTTCCAGGGCGGGAATAATGCCTTCCAGCCGGCTGCACCGCTGAAATGCGTCCAGCGCCTCGTCATCCGTCGCGTAGGTATAGGTGATTCGTTTGTTGTCGTGGAAATAGGCGTGTTCCGGGCCAACGCTGGCGTAATCGAGACCGGCTGAAACGCTGTGGGTGCTGCCGATGAGCCCGTTTTTGTCCTGCAGCACGTAGCTCATGGCACCCTGTAGCATGCCGAAAGAGCCGCCGGCAAAACGCGCGGCGTGCATGCCGGGGGCTATTTTTGTGCCGCCTGCCTCGACGCCGATCATACGCACGGAGACGTCGCCCAGGAAATCGTAGAACAGGCCGATGGAGTTGGAGCCTCCGCCCACGCAGGCGATCATCAGGTCCGGCAGCCGGCCTTCGGCCTCCGCCAGCTGGCGACGTGTTTCACGCCCAATGACCGCCTGGAAATCCCGGCAAATCATCGGGAAAGGATGCGGGCCATGCACGGTGCCCAGCACATAATGGGTATGTTCGACATTGGCCGCCCAGTCACGGAGCGCCTCGTTGATGGCGTCCTTCAGTGTGCGCGACCCCGAATTGACACAGGTTACCTTGGCGCCCATCAGCCGCATGCGGAACACGTTGAGGCGTTGCCGTTCCATGTCCTCGGCGCCCATGTAGACTTCGCATTCCAGGCCCAGCAGCGCGGCCGCGGTTGCGGTGGCCACGCCATGCTGGCCTGCCCCGGTTTCCGCGATGACCCTGGGCTTGTTCATGCGCTGGGCCAGGAGGCATTGCCCCAGGGCATTGTTGATCTTGTGGGCGCCCGTGTGCGCGAGATCTTCGCGCTTAAAGTAGATTCGGGCGCCGCCCAGGCTGCGTGTCAGCCGTTCGGCGAAATAGAGCGGTGTGGGACGGCCGACATAATGGGTCTGGAGCCGTTCCAGCCCTTCCTGAAAAATCGGGTCCGCCATGGCGGAGGCGTAGGCGGCCTCCAACTCGTCCAAGGCGTACATCAGTGTTTCCGGGACGTATTTGCCGCCGTAGGCGCCGAAACGGCCCCGGTCGTCAGGCAAGCGATGCTTTTCGCGTGTTGTAGATGAAAAGTCGGATTCTTTCATGATTTTTTTTCCCGGGAGAGGCTTCAAGACTGCTAGAGGCGTCCACCGCGAAAGGACGGACGCGCAGTATGGCCTCTTCCACATTTTCCGGCGAAAGGCCGCCGGCAAGGATGAGTTTTTTTTGTTTTGCGGCTTCCGCGGCGAAGCGCCAATCACATCGTGCGCCTGTGCCGCCATGGGATTCCTCCGACCAGGCGTCCAGCAGGCAGGCCTCACCCGGCCACGCGGCGACGGTGTCCTGCGTCAAGCCGGGGCCTGCCCGAAATGCCTTGAAGGCCCGCCGGCCAAGGGTGCTGCAAATGTCCGCCGACTCGTCGCCGTGAAGCTGGAGCCTGTCAAAGACCGTGAGCAGTTCCCGCAGGCGTTCGAGCGGTTCGTTGACGACTACGGCCACCGTGGTGACGAGTACGGGCAGCCGGGCGATGATGGCCGCGGCCGCGTCCGCGTCGATATAGCGGTTACGTTTGCGGGCTTCCGGGGCCAGCACAAAGCCGAGGGCGTCCGCACCGGCCTCACAGGCGGCGAGCGCGTCGGCCAGGTTGGTGATACCGCATATTTTCACCTTAGTCATCATGAAGCAGCGATTCCAGTTTTTCCCGGATATTGTTGCTGGTGAGCAGCGAGTCGCCGATGAGAACGGCGTCCACCCCGCTGTTATCCAGCATACGCACTTCCCTGCGTGACTTGATGCCGCTTTCGCTTACGAGTATGTTGCCGCCGGGCACCCGGTTTTTTAACTGCATGGTGGTCTGAATATCTACTTCAAGGGTGTCGAGGTCGCGGTTGTTTATGCCCAGGATATGCGCGCCCGCATTTAATGCGCGCTTGATCTCTTCTTCGTTGTGGGTTTCGACCAATACGGCCATATCCAGATTGGACGCCTCCTGCAGAAAGGACTTGAGTTCGTCGTCCGTGAGGACGCGGACAATGAGCAGAACCGCGTCCGCGCCCATGGTGCGGGCTTCATAGATCTGGTAGGGGTCTATGATGAATTCCTTGCACAGGCAAGGCAGCTTGGTGTGGTTGGCAACTTTGTTAAGGTCTTCCAGGCTGCCGCCGAAGTAGTGCTTGTCCACCAGGACGGAGATGGCCCGGGCGCCGGCCTGTTCGTAAACGGCCGCGATTTCCACGGCATCGACGTCGGGCAGGATGTCTCCCCGGGAAGGTGAACGCCGCTTGATCTCGGCGATGATACTGATGCCCGGCGCGCGCAGCGCGGTCCTGAAATCTTTTGTTTTCGGGGCACGGTCCAATCGTTCTTCGATTTCACGCAAAGAGGTGTGTGTCTTGCGTTCGGCGATTTCTTTCCGTTTATGTTCAATGATTTCATTCAGTATCATTTTTAAGGCACTTTTTAATAGTACAGGGTGGATGGAATTCACACCGTTGAAAGTCAGGGTCAAAAGAGAGACTGCAACATCCGTTTATGATAATGAAAAGGGGCTGTTGCTTCAACCTGAAAAGACAACGGTGACAGGCCGATCCTTATTCTTTTGCCTTGATGGAAGTTTCCTGTCTTTCAGGTTATGTAACCTGAAAGGTTCTCCGGGGCGGCGTCAGGGATTCCGCGGGAATCGGCTGAAGTCCGGCGCGCGCTTTTCCAAAAAGGCATTGCGTCCTTCCTGGCCTTCCTCGGTCATATAAAACAGGCCTGTGGCATTTCCCGCCAGTTCCATCAGACCGGCTTGGCCGTCTTCATCGGCGTTCATGGCCGCCTTGATAAAGCGTATGGCCGTGGGTGAATTGGCAAGAATTTCACGGCACCAGGCCACGGTTTCCTCTTCCAAACGGTCCAAGGGCACCACCGTGTTCACCAGTCCCATTTCCAGGGCCTGCCGGGCGTTGTACTGGCGGCAGAGAAACCAGATTTCCCGGGCTTTTTTCTGCCCGACCATGCGTGCGAGGTGAGAGGAGCCATAGCCGGCGTCGAAAGAGCCCACCTTGGGGCCTGTCTGGCCGAAAATCGCGTTGTCAGCGGCTATGGTCAGGTCGCATACCATGGCGAGAATATTGCCGCCGCCGATCGCGTACCCGGCCACCATGGCAATGACCGGCTTGGGGCAGGTGCGTATCTGGCGGTGCAGGTCGAGGACATTCAGGCGTTGTTGACGGGTGGCGGGGTCAATATAGCCGGACTCCCCGCGCACTTTCTGGTCGCCGCCGCTGCAAAAGGCCCGGGTGCCGGCGCCGGTCAGAATAATAACCCCGATATCGCCGTCGAATCGGGCGTCCTTGAGGGCGTCGCTTATCTCGTCATTGGTCAGGGGCGTGAAGGCGTTCATTCTTTCGGGGCGGTTAATGGTTATCCGTGCAATACCCTCCGATTTGTCGTACAGGATTTCACGGTATTCCCCGGCGCATTTCCAAACAGGCAGGTTCATCTTGTCTTCCTATGGTGCGTTGCGCGTTTCAGCGCATGGCCTTTTCCAATTTGCGTCCAGGTGACGCGCCCAGGGACACGGCCTTGTCAAAATAAGGTCGGCCCTTCTCCGGATTGTTCAGTTCCACGGCGTAAAACCATGCGAGATTATACTGTGCGGGCAGGTAATCCGGATGTTCCAGGGCAACGGCTTCCGCAATCTGTACCGCCTCCTCCGGATTTTTGTTGCGGGCTTTTGCCACGGCAAGGGCGTTGCCCGCCTCAGGCAGATGCGGGGCAAGTTCACGGGCGCGGGCGAGATACGCTTCGGCAGCCGCGTACTCTTTCTCCAACAAGGCTTGCATGCCCAGCACATAGCGCCCTTCAGCCGTTTCTTCCAGGCCCAAATCGGTGAGCACCGCCGCGATGGCGCGTTCCACGGACTGTTCAAAATGTTGTTTCAGGCGTGCGCCGCCATCGTCAGTCCACTGGTTGACGGCATCCTCGGCCGAGGTAAAGCGGGGGGACAGCAGGGTCGGCGACATGCGCTGCATGGGATCGCGCCAGCGCATGTCCGCGTATACATCCATAGAATAGGTGCTGATGGTATTCCGCCAAAGTATCTTGCCCGTCTGCAAGTCCGTCGCTTCCCCTTCAATACGCGTGGCGAGCAAGCCCTCCGGACCGTAAATGCCATAGCTCAGATCGAAGTCCAGCACCAGGTCGGCGCCGCCCCGGCGCAATCCGTCGAGGCGGGCTTGGAGTGCTTCACGGGCGTTATGGTAGCCTGCCGCCGTGGAAAAAGGCTGGACACGAATAATGTCCCGGCCTGCGGTCTGGTTCATTCGCTCCCGCAATCTGCTTTCAAAGAAGGCGTTGCCGTCGTAGCCGTTGAGCGTCTCGCGGATCCTGACCGCGTAGCGGCCGTCCTGTATGGCGCTGATACCCGCCCCGAGCAGCGTGGGAATGCTGCCGCCGATCTGCATGGTCTGGCGCACCGGCGACACCGCCACAATGATGTCGGGCTGTTGTATGGCCACGCTCATCGCCGGGGCGCGGCTGGCCGCGAGGGTTTCAGCGTTGAAGTCCGACTTGGTCGTGGCGCATCCGGCGGCAAGGCCGATGGCGGCAATAAGTAAAACCGTTGTGCTTCCCGAAAAGTTTCTTGACACTGGAAGTACCTCACTGTCGTTGGGGTTAATCTTGAAGATAGACTGGACCGTATGATACCAGACAGTACAGCGGGCGGCCAATTCCCGTTTGCGCGGGGCAAAGGGTGTCAAGTCAGCGGGATGCCAGTTTTGCCAGGTCGCGGGACAGTTGTTCAATCTCCACAGGCTTGTCCAGCATTGCTGCGAATCCATGCTCATGGGCGTTGATATTCGTGATGCCGCTGGCGTAGCCGCTTAGAAGTATGATGGGGAGTTCAGGGCGCACGGCGTGCATGGCCTCGGCAAGTTCCTTGCCGTTCATCCCCGGCATCATGTAATCCACCACGGCGACATCAACTGTTGGCGCGTTTCCTTTGAAATAATCAAGCGCGTCTGTTGTTTCCGAAAAAGCATGTACCTCGTAGCCGCGGTTGCTCAGGTTCATCGCGAGCAGGTCGTTAAAGTCCGATAAATCATCGATGACCAGAACGTTGATGCCCTTACCCGAAACGCGTTCGTGCGTTTCGGGTTCGGACAGCGTTTCCGGGGGCGCCTCGGGCCAGTAAACATCGAAAGTGCTGCCTTGTCCCGGAGTGCTCGACACATCGATCTGGCCGCCCGAACGCAGCACGCTGCCATGCACCATGGGAAGCCCCAGGCCCGTGCCTTCCCCCACCTCTTTCGTCGTGAAGAAGGGGTCGAAAATACGTTTGAGCACATCCTCGGTCATGCCGCATCCGGTGTCCCGAACCCGCAAACGTATGTAATCGCCGGGCTTCAACATACCCGTTTGTGCAATAAACGCTTCTTTTAATGCGCAGGATTCAAGGGATATTTCAAGGGTGCCCCCGTCGGGTTTCATGGCATGGTTCGCGTTGTTCATGATGTTGACTATAATTTGCTGTATTTCGCTTGGATCCGCGATGATGAACTCTTTGTCAACAGCGATATTTTCCACCAGCCGGACATTGCTTGGAATAAAGGAGCGTATCACTTTTATCTGTTCCTTGATCAGCGGCGCGATGCAAAGGGGGCCTTGTTCGCTGGCGTCCTGGCGGGTGAACATAAGCAGGTGCTTGATCAGTTTCGAGGATCTCGTGGCGGTACGAATGATGGTTTCCAAACTTTCGCGACCGGGATGTTCTTCTTCCAGCATTTCGAGCACCAGTTCGCCGCGCCCGAGGATAATGGCGAGAACATTGTTCAAATCATGGGCGATACCACCGGCAAGCGTGCCCAGAGCCTCAATCTTTTGAGATTGCTGCAACTGTTGTTCTAATTGATATTCCCGCGTGATATTGCGTTTTACCGCCACGAAATGCTCAATCACACCGTCTTCCCGCGTGATGGGAGATATAGTCGCGTTTTCGTAAAACAGCGTTCCGTCTTTGCGGCGGTTGATGAATCTGCCGCGCCAGACCTCCCCGTTTTTGATGGTTTGCCACAACTCACGGTAATACGCGGCGTCTTGCTTGCCGCTTTTAAGAATTGCCGGGGTGCGGCCCATGACTTCGAGACGGCTGTAGCCCGTCTGTTCTTCAAACGACGGATTCACATATTCGATACGCCCTTCCTGGTCCGTGATTACGATCGATTCCGCGGCGTTGTTGATGGATGTTTCCAGCAACCGCCGCTCGTCCTCGTTGTGCAGGAATTCCGTGATGTCGGTCGCGAGCACGGTAATGCAGGGCACGGAGCCGGAGGCGCCCCTGACGGGGTATATGCGGACGTCCCAGGAGCGGTCTTTATAAGATAAAATGAATATTTCGGACACTTGGGTATCGAATACCTTTCGGGCATGCTCCCATCCGGTTTCATACGCTTCGGCCGGAATGAACTCGCCTATGGGAAGACCGATCAGTGTCTTTCTGCTGCCGTCAAAAATCATAGAGAACACGCTGTTATGCGCGAGTAGCCGCCCTTCACGATCCACAAGAAAGATGGGGGACGAAAGCGCGTTGAGAATTGCCGAAAGCTTCTCTTCACTGGCCCGTGTTTGCGACACGGATTTTTGACGCTCACGGATTTCCCGGTCGAGAGTGGCGTTCTGTTCCTCCAGTTTTAAATTAGATTGATTCGAATCATATAAGGCCCGAACCATCCCGACAACCGCCGCCAACCCTGTGCCTACAAGCAACAGGTTGGAAATCATAATATCAATATCCCAGTAAAGATTGAACAGGTTGCGAAGATATTGCCAGTGTACGGTCTGAAGGATGTCAAAGGCCTTGTAGGTCATGAAAACGAGTACGGCGCTATAAACCCATAGGAAGGCGGATTTGCTGACGCGAAATCCTTTGATGAAGGTTAGAACGCCATAACTCAATATCACCGAACCGAAGAATCCCACAATACTGTTGGTAATAATTAAAAAACGATAAAGTTCCTGGTTCGGCCAGACGGGTTCCGTTCCCCAGAACAACTGCCGAATCACAATACCCGAAATAGCGACAGTGATTTCGATGACGATGCCCAAGGCCAGGATAAGCGTAACTGTACGCGTACTGTGCGTTGTCCTTCTGCCATTCTGTGCGGGCGGCACGGTCGTCATCGTTGAGCCCCTTGTTAGTTTAAATCATTGGTAGTGCTGTTTGCATTTGTCCGGCAAGGCTTCCGTATAATTTGCATCCACGAAAGACGGCTAATAGCGATATGACTTAATAGGATTTAATTATATCATAACGCTACTTGCAAAACTACAATAAAAATTCCACAGCCGTGTTTTTTTGATATTAACCATAGTATTCATTTTTTATCAACTCAATAAATATGAGTTATCACCTTGAAGACAGGGGTAGGATGCCCTTTTGGATCTATCTATAATGTTGCCTAAAACTGGCAACACTGAAAGGAGCGAGGGCGGTTTTGAGACTCAATTATCGGGTAAGGGCCAGATGATTCAGAGCGCGGTGAAGTATCACATGGGTTTTGCCATCGGGGTAACCCTGATCATTCAGGCGGGCGCGGGCCTCTTCCAGCGTGATGGAGAAGGTTTCTATCCGTTCTTCCGGTTCAAGCGCTTTCCCTACTTCGGTCAAGTCTGTCGCAAGGAAAAGGTGTATGACTTCATTGCAAAACCCCACGGACGGAAGCATAATCCCAAGGGATACCATATTCACCGCCTGGAAACCGGTTTCTTCGCGCAGTTCCTTTCGGCCACATTCCTCGGGCGTTTCGCCCGGCTCGAGTTTACCCGCCGGCGCTTCGATTACGTATTGCTGATGGGCGATTCTGAACTGGCGCAACAAAATAAATCCGTCGCCGGTAAAGGGGAGAACACAGACCCCACCGGGATGTTCCACGACCTCACGATAGGCCGTTTCGCCGTTATCCAGGAGCACGGAACCCACGCGCAATCGTACTACCTTGCCGTCAAAAAGTATTTCACTTTTATGCCATGTTTCCATATCATGTCCAGTGTACGGCCGGCCCCGTGAAATATTTCTGTTTTTTGGCGGGGCATCAAGTTGTCAAGCGTTGCTCCAGGTGGCAGGGGGTACGGCTCCTCGATGCCAAAAGCGGGGTGGCCACTCCTTCACGGGTTTGATCGTTGAAAAAGAATGGCTGCCTCCGCCAACCGTGCGGACGGAGTCGCAAGCGGGTCCTACATTTTCTGCATCAGCGCCAGGAAGTCTTCGTTGGATTTCGTCTTCTTGAGTTTTCCGATCAGCAGGTCCGCGGCTTCCGTCGGTTCCAGGGGGCCCAGTACTCTGAAAAGAAGCCAGATGCGCTCCAGTTCTTCCGGAGAAATGAGCAGTTCTTCCTTGCGGGTGCGCGACTTGTTCACGTCGATGGCGGGGAAGATGCGTTTTTCCATCAGACGCCGGTCCAGGTGCAGTTCCATGTTGCCGGTGCCCTTGAATTCCTCGAAAATAACGTCATCCATGCGGCTGCCCGTTTCGATTAAAGCGGTGGCCAGAATGGTCAGGCTGCCTCCTTCCTCGATGTTGCGGGCGGCGCCGAAGAAGCGCTTGGGCCGCTGCAGGGCGTTGGAGTCCACGCCGCCGGACAACACCTTGCCGCTCGCGGGCACGATGACATTGTATGCGCGGGCAAGGCGGGTGATGGAATCCAGCAGGATAATGACGTCCCGCTTGTGTTCCACCAGGCGTTTCGCCTTGTTCAACACCATTTCCGCCACCTGCACGTGGCGCTCCGGCGGTTCGTCAAAGGTGGAGGCGATGACTTCGCCCTGTACGGACCGCTGCATATCCGTCACCTCTTCGGGGCGTTCATCGATCAGGAGAACGATTACGGTGGTTTCAGGGTGGTTGACCGCGACGCTGTTGGCGATTTTCTGGAGCAGGACCGTTTTGCCGGTGAAGGGCGCCGCAACGATCAGGCCGCGCTGGCCTTTTCCTATGGGAGAGATGAGATCCATGATGCGCATGGCGATTTCGTCCTGTTTCGTTTCCAGGCGTAACCGCTCATTGGGATGCAGGGGGGTCAGATTGTCAAAATTAATGCGTTTGTAGGCGTCGTCCGGACTTTCTTCGTTTACGGATTCGACCTTCAACAGGGCGAAGTAGCGCTCACCGCTCTTGGGTGGGCGCACATGCCCTGTCACGCTGTCGCCTGTGCGCAGGCCGAATTTGCGAATTTGCGAGGGGGAAACGTAGATGTCATCCGGACCGGGCAGGTAGGAATAGTCGGGAGAGCGCAGGAAGCCGAACCCGTCTGCCAGGATTTCCAGGGTGCCCTCACCGTAGGCCGACCCCGACTTTTCGATGCTGGCCTGTAACAAGCGGAAAATAAGATCCTGGCGCTTCAGGCCGCCGTATTCACGCAGCCCGAGCTGTTCGGCAAGATCATTCAACTGCTGCATGGTCATGGACTTCATGTCTTTTATGGCAATATCGGGACCGTCGCCCGGCTCGGGCATGGGTTCATTGGCGACGTCCAGAATGGCAGGCCGCCGGGGGATGTGTCCCTGCCCGCTGTGACGGGGTTTGTTGGGTTTTCCCTGGGGGTTTCGGGAAGGGGGCGGTCCCTTTCTTTTTAAATTGTTGGTTCGATGGTTGCGGGGGTTGTCTGAAGCTAAATGTTCAGGCATGTGTTATCCTTTCGTTGATATTTCGTGTAACAAAGCAACCGCTGGATTGCTCGTGTTGTCGCGGCAAGCCGCTCCGTGTATTTTCAAGATTGCGTTAAGTCAATGGATTTCAGCCCAGTTCATGCCGATGCCCGTATCCACCTTTAAGGGTACCCTCAGTTCCGCGGCCTTGCTCATAATGGAACGCATGAGGGCAGCCACCTCTTCCGCACGGTCCGCATCGGTCTCCACCAGCAGCTCGTCGTGAACCTGCAGCAGCATTTGCGCCGGGTATTGCGCGAGTTCATCGGCCATTCGCACCATGGCTATTTTGATGATGTCCGCGGCGGAACCCTGTACGGGAGTATTGACCGCGATGCGTTCGGCCGCGGCGCGCGCCATTGCCCGGGTGCTGTTCAGGTCCGCAATATAACGTCTCCGGTTCATGAGGGTCGTCACATACCCTTCCTTGCGCGCTTGTTCTTTGACGGTTTCAAGCCAGTTCGCCACACCGGGGTACGTCTCAAAGTATTGTTGTATAAATGCTTTCGCCTCATTTCTTTCCAAGCCCACATTCCTTGCCAGGCTGAAATCACCCATGCCGTAAATGACGCCGAAATTGACCGCTTTCGCCTGGCGGCGCATGTCCGGCGTCACCTCGTCCGGGGCAACCCGGAAGATGCGCGCGGCGGTTTCACGATGGATATCCGCGTCCGACTCGAAGGCGGCGCACAGGGCCTTGTCTTCTGTCAGGTGCGCGAGGACACGAAGTTCAATTTGCGAATAATCCGCGGAAATCAGCCGTTTCGATGGGGCGCTTGCCACAAAACCCTGCCGTATCCGCCTGCCCAGATCGGTTCGCGCCGGTATATTCTGCAGGTTCGGGTTGCTGCTGGACAGCCGACCAGTGGCTGCAACAGCCTGGTTAAAGGAGGTATGAATACGGCCGGTCTCCGGATGCACCAGCTTTGGAAGTGCCTCCACGTAGGTGCCGCGTAGTTTCTCCAGGCTTCTGTATTCCAACACCGCGCCGGGCAGCGGATGCTGGCCGGCAAGCGCTTCCAGCGTGTCCATATCGGTGGAATAACCGCTTTTATTTTTACGCACCGGCTGCAGCCCGATCTTGTCATACAAGATCTGCTGCAGTTGCTTGGGAGAATTGATGTTGAACGGCTCTCCGGCCAAAGTGTGAATGCTCGATTCAAGTATCTTGAGGCTTGCGGTCAGTTCCCGCTGCAGTGTTTCAAAAAGGGCGGTATCAATCGATATCCCCTGCATTTCCATCTGTGCCAGCACATAAATGAGGGGCACTTCTATCTTGTTCAGAAGATCCTCAAGGCCGAGTGCGCTCAATTGCGGCTGAAATACCCGCTCCAGCCGGAATGACATGTCGGCATCTTCACAGGCATAGTCGACTGCTTGTTCAAGGGGAACCTGATCAAAGGTGATTGTTTTCGATCCCTTGCCGATCAAATCCGAAATCGGGATCGTTTTGTGATTCAGGTGATGGAGGCTCAGTTCGTCTAAATTGTGCCTTAATCGGGAGGGGTCAGTCAAATAAGACGCGATCATGGTGTCCACGCGCACCCCGCGCAGCTCGATGCCGCTGCGCTTCAACACGATCATGTCATACTTGATGTTGTGGCCCGTCTTGCCGATGTCCGGATTTTCCAGTACGGGTTTCAGGGCGGCCAGGGCTTCTTGCGCGGTGAAGGCTATATCAGGATCCGCATGCCCATTCATAAGCGCTTCAAGGTCGTCGCTGAAATGGCGTATGGGGATATAGAAGGCGGTTCCAGGTTCGGTGCAGATGGAAACGCCCACCAAATCCGCAAGCATGGGTTGAATGTGTGTCGTTTCCGTGTCCAGCGCGAAGGAGTCGGCTTCGGCTAGTGTCTTTACCAGGCTGGCAAGTTCCCCCAGGGTACGCACCAGGGAGTACTGTTGCCGGACTTCAGGCACGGACACCGCCGTGTTAAGCTCCTCCAGAATGGAATGGAAACCCAGGGCGGTGAAACAGGTCGAAAGTTTTTCCGGGTCCCAGGGCTTCCGTTTGTATACCGTGAGGTCCGTGTCAACTTCGACATCCGTTTTAATGGTCACCAGTTCGCGGGCGAAGAAGGCCTGCTCACGGTCCTGTGCCAGGTATTCGCGCTGTTTGCCCTTGATCTTGTCCAGGTTGTCATATAAATTTTCAAGGGTTTGATATTGGGAGAGCAGTTGCGCGGCTTTCACCGGGCCTATAAGATGCACCCCGGGAATGTTGTCCGCCGTATCGCCTATGAGCGCCAGCGCGTCCGGGACATGTTCAGGGCCGACGCCGAAACGTTTCCGTACCTGTTCCGCCTCCCAAATGGCATCCTCCCCTGTCTTGGAGGGGTCATACATGCGGACATGTTTGTTGACCAACTGGAGCAGATCCTTGTCCCCACTGACAATCACGACATCCTGATTGGTTGCGGAGGCCGCCTGGGCGAGTGTCCCAATCACATCATCCGCCTCGACGCCCGGAACCAGCGTCAGCGGGAGGTTAAGCGCCTGCACCACTTCATACATCCTGGGGATCTGTTCCAGGAATTCCGGGACGGCCGCAGCGCGCGTGGCCTTGTATTCCGGATACATTTCGTGGCGGAAGTTTTTGCCCGGGGCATCAAAAACCACGGTGATGTACTTCGGGTCATGCTCTTTCAGGATCTTTAACAAGATGCGGGTGAAGCCAAAAACAGCATTGGTAGGCCGGTTTTGATTGTCGGTGAGATTGGCGCTTATTGCATGAAAAGCGCGAAAAGCAAACGCCATGGCGTCGATAAGATAAAATGAAGTGTTCATAAGTTACGGATGAGAGATGAAATCCAAATCAACTTACGTCTGAAAGCCCACTGGGAAAGCCTGCGTGGCCTGGGTAACACCCCATGCCTTGGCAGAAAAAACGGCCGTAAGACCTGATTTCAAGGTGGTGTCGATGTTCCGCCTACGGGAACATCCCTCTTACACAATGCTCCCTATTTAAGAAGTCTGCGCCCTTCGGAAGACTTGATCCCGGAGATGATGCGCTGGAATCCTTCCTCGTTGCTGCATGCGCTTACCGCCTCTTCCTTGGCCACAAGACCTTTCTGGTATAACTCAACCGCATATTGGTCGAAACTGCGCATGTCACTGTCTACTTCTATGATACCATGAAGTTTGTCCAAATCGCCATCAAGAATGGCGTCGCGAACGATTGGCATGCCGCCCAGCAGGATTTCAACGGCCGGAATACGGCCGCCCCCGACTCTTCTCAGCAGACGCTGGCAGACCACGCCCTGCAAGGTGTACGCGATTTCCTGACGAATCAGATCCCGTTCGTTTTGAGGGAAATAACTGATCATGCGGTTGATGGTGTCCACCGAAGTGGTGGTATGCAGCGTGCTGAAAACCAGGTGGCCCGTTTCCGCCGCGCTCAAGCCGGCGCGGATGGTCTCCATGTCGCGCATTTCGCCGACGAGAATCACATCGGGGTCTTCACGCAGTGAACCGCGCAGGGCGTTGGCGAAAGAATGGGTGTCCCGCCCCACCTGCCGCTGCGAGACGATGCTTTTCTTGTCGGTATAGACATATTCGACGGGGTCTTCAATGGTAATAATGTGGCTTCGACGCCGCTCGTTGATGTAGTCGATCATGGCGGCGAGTGTGGTTGATTTTCCGCTGCCCGTCACACCGCACACCAGGAAGAGGCCGCGGTGCTTGTGGCAGACGCGTTTGACCACATCCGGAATGTTGAGCGCCTCGAAAGGCAGCGGCTGTTCCGGTATAAGACGGAGGGCGATCGCCATGGCGTCGCTTTTGATATAGCCGCTGCAGCGAAGGTAACCGATGCCCGCAGCGTGGTATTGGAAGCTGGACTCGCGTTCCGTTTCGAGCATGTGCAGCTCTTGTTCACCGCCAAGCTGCACCATGAACAGCTGCATGTCCTCCTTGGAGATGATCGGCATCTCCTCCAACGGCTCCAAGTCATTGTCAACGCGGATGAAGGGCCGATTACCGGCGCGAAGGTGTAGGTCGGACGCGTTGCGTGCGCGCATTATTTCAATCAGCGTGTTGATGTTGAAACCGTGTTCCACATATTTTTCCACCTTGAGTTCCCACGTCTCGGAACGCAGGCTGCGGGCGGCATATTTCTCCACGATTTCGTCCAGGGGAGTCAATACCGGGAGCTGGCGCCATTCAAAAGGCGGCACGGTGATCTTGGCGAGATTGTTTTCAAACTTGACCGGGGCGCCCAGACGGGTCGCAGTCACCGCCGCCTCCACCTCGCTTGTCGAAACACCTTCCTTGAGCGTGAAAATGATCCGTAACGAGTCGACACGGTTCGCCAGATCCCTGCCTTTTACGACCAGCGAGCATCCCCTTGTGTCAAAAATCGCTTCCTGGGGCAGGCCGGTCGCGCGGATGACTTCAGTCATGCCGATACGGAAAACATCCATGAGGGTGCTGCTGGATTGACTGCCTATAAGCATGAGTGCGATATCCTGGCTTGGGCCCGCGTAGGGCGGGCGGTGTTCTGTTTACCCTGAGGGGGAAAAGGACACGACTGAACCCGCATCCTGAACCGGTGAAGGCTTTCGTTTATATCACGAAGCCATTCCCCATGTCAAAAACTTGGAATTCCCGGAAGAGAGAATTCTTTCCCTGGCTGTGACAGATCGCCCTTGCGGGCTGGGTTCTGCTTCCGCGCTTGCCGCTCTGGTTCGCGTCCCCGGTCAACCTGAAATATGTCCCGTTCGTCATAAATATGATAGAATGGAAAGATGATGTTTTGGGAACCATGCATGCTTGGGAATAGTCAAGGTGGCTCAACTTTCTACGCCTAAAACGGATAGTACTACCAAAGATGACACAAAGACGGCACCTCCGAAACGGTTCAAGGTGCTGTTGTTGAACGATGACTACACTACGATGGACTTCGTTGTGGCCGTACTTGAACAAATATTTTCCCGGAAGCATGAAGACGCCATGCGCATCATGCTTCAGGTGCACCGCCAGGGAATGGGGGTGGCCGGCGTATATGTTAAGGATATCGCGGAGATGAAGTGTGAGATTGTTCACAACCTGGCCGGTGCCCGCGGTTTCCCGCTGCATTGTGTGATAGAGCCAGAATGATAAAATTAAGATAGTGGGCGTAATGTCATTTATGGAGAAATACAGGTTATGATGACTCCGGAAGCAGAAGAGGTTTTCGGCAACGCTGTAGATGAGGCGCAGCGTAGGCGAAACGAATATCTCTGCGTGGAGCATGTTTTATACGCGCTGACCCAGGAACTGTCGGGGTCCGAGATCATCCAGGCTTGCGGTGGCAATCTCGAAAAACTCCGTGAATTGCTTGATCTTTTCTTCCGGCAGGAACTCGAGAGTCTGCCGGAGGGCGAGCCTTTGCATCTCCAGCAGACCCCGGGGCTGGAACGCATGATGCGCAGCGCCTTTATGCATACGGAAGCGTCGGGCAAGCCGCTGGTGGACACCAGCGACATGCTCGCGGCTATACTTGAACTCGAAGATTCCCATGCGGCCTACTTCCTGACCAAAATGGGCATTTCACGGCTGGATGTGCTGCGTTACATTTCCCATGGCCTGACTAAGTCCGCCGGCGGACAGTCCCTTCCCGTCCTCCGGGGATCATCGACTCCAGGCCAGCCGGATGACCTGGATGAAGAGGACGATGATTTTGACGAACTGGACGAGGATCTGGATGAAGACGAAGAATCCGCGTCCAGCGGACGGGATAAGCGATCTTCCAGGAGCGCGCTGGAAACCTTTGCGGTTTCACTCACAAAACGGGCGATGGAAGGAAAAATTGACCCGCTGATCGGCCGGGAAGACGAGTTGCGGCGTACGATACGGGTGCTGTGCCGGCGCAAAAAGAATAACCCTGTGTTCGTGGGGGAACCGGGCACGGGCAAAACCGCCCTGGCCGAAGGTCTCGCCCTGCTGTTGTATGCTGCGGCGCGGGGCAATGCCCGGCAACGGGTGCCGGAGCAGCTTCGGCGGGCCGAGGTATTTGCCCTGGACGTTTCGGGCATGTTGGCCGGCGCTAAATTCCGCGGTGATTTTGAGCAGCGCATCAAGGCGGTCATTAGCGAGGTGCGCCAGCGGGGCAATGTCATCCTGTTCATAGACGAAATTCATATGCTGGTGGGCGCCGGGTCCACCTCCGAATCCAGCATAGACGCCTCCACCATCCTCAAACCCGCGCTGGCTTCGGGGGAATTGCGCTGCATCGGGTCGACCACCTACGAGGATTATAAGAACCATTTCGAAAAAGACCACGGACTGTCCAGGCGTTTTCAGAAAATCGATTTGAAAGAACCGTCCGCCGAAGAAACGTACAAGATACTGAAAGGACTTCGGGCTCGCTATGAGGAACATCACGGTATCCGATTTACGGACGGCGCGCTGAGATCCGCGGCCGATCTTGCCGCGCGCCATATCAATGATCGTTTCCTGCCGGACAAGGCCATAGACTTGATTGACGAGGCTGCGGCGGGGGTTCGTATTGAGGGAGTGTCCGGGCGGAAGACCGTGCGTTCGGGGGACATCGAGACGGTGGTGGCCGAATTCGCGGGTATTCCCGCGCGCAGCATCAGCAGTTCGGACAAAGAACGGCTTGCCCGCCTGGACGGAGAACTGCGTGAAACGATTTTCGGGCAGGATGAGGCTATAACGCAATTGACCCGGGCCATACGGCGTTCCCGCGCCGGCTTGGGCGGGCCCACGAAACCGGTGGGCTGTTTCCTGTTCACCGGCCCCACGGGTGTGGGCAAGACGGAAGTGGCCCGGCAACTGGCGCAGGTGCTGGGCAATCATTTTTCGCGTTATGACATGAGCGAATACATGGAAAAGCACGCCGTGTCCCGCCTGATCGGTGCGCCTCCCGGTTATGTGGGTTTCGATCAGGGTGGCCTGCTGGTGGACGACATCCGGCGCAATCCCTACACAGTGCTGCTGCTCGATGAGATCGAGAAAGCGCACCCGGATATGTTCAATATCCTGTTGCAGGTCATGGACAGCGCCTGCCTGACGGATAACATGGGCCGCAAAGCGGACTTCAGGAACGTGGTGCTGGTCATGACCTCCAACGCCGGCGCGCGCGAGATGGCGGCATCGAGCATCGGTTTCACGTCCATGACCGACGACAGCGGACACAAGGGTATGAAGGCCCTCGAAAAGGTGCTGTCCCCGGAGTTTCGCAATCGTCTCGACGCCATCATCACCTTTAATCCCCTGCCTATGGAAGTTATGCTGCGTATCGTGGACAAATTCATCAGGCAGTTGAACGGGCAGCTCGCTGAACGGAATGTTACCTTGACCTTGACCGCTGAGGCGCGGACCAGGTTGGCGGAACGCGGATTCGACCCGAAATTCGGGGCGCGGCCGCTGGCGCGTGTAATTGCCCAGGACATAGAAACGCCTTTGGCCGATGAAATTCTCTTCGGCAGACTGGAACGGGGCGGCGTCGTTGTGGTGGATCTGGGCACAGGCGACCGGGCATTCCGGTTCCGGTTTGAATAAGAGACGGACTATTATTTATGGGCAACACCTTGGTTTATAGCACGGCGGGCGGCGTGGTGGTGAATGGCAAAGGGCAAATGCTCGCCCTGGCGCGGACCGTGACCCGGGACGGGCGGGCTGTAGAGGAGTTGCGCCTGCCCAAGGGGCATATCGATCCGGGGGAGACCGAGGAGCAGGCTGCCCTGCGTGAAGTGGGGGAGGAATCGGGCTATTGGGGCGTGGAGATTGTGCGGGATCTGGGCACCGCCCATAGCAGCTTTTCACTGAACGGCGACCGGTATGAACGAGACGAACGGTATTACCTGATGCGCTTGACCGATACCGAACGACAAGGCGCGCAGCCGGTCAGCGACGAGGAGGCCCTTTTTGAAGCCCGCTGGGTGCCCCTGTCCGAAGCCGACGCGCTGCTTACCTATCCCACCGAAAAAGAGTTCGCCTGTCGCGCTATGGGCGCGTTGCGCATGGAAAGGTAGGAGCCTTGCGGCCCCGGTGTACCGGGCGTGTTTTTGCACCTTCCGGGGAATAACGACTATACTTCCATGACAGGCGTTGACAGGAAAGCCGGTGCATTATTTCTACGCTTGTTTTATGTAAATGAGGCTTTATATAGAAAGCCTCGTCTCCGGCAGAAACAGACGGTTCCAACGCACAACAAAGGAGAATACTCATGGCCAAGTTGGCAATTTGCGGCGGCAAATCCGCAGTTCCCCAAAACAGAAAGTGGGCGAAGTGGCCCATCAGCGATGAGGCCGATGTCAAACTGGTGGCCCGCATTACCCGTTCAAATCGTTGGTCTTATGACGGGCCCACGGAATGGGAGTTTGCCGAGAAGTTCACCGCTTACCAGGGCGCCAAGTACGGCATGTGTTGCGCGAACGGCACCGTGGGTATTCAATTGGCGCTGGAAGCGCTCGGCATCGGCGCTTATGACGAGGTGATCGTGCCCGCCATGACCTGGCAGGCCACCGCGGCGGCCTGCGTGGATGTGAACGCCATCCCCGTGCTGGTCGACATTGAGCCGGACACCTGGAACCTGGACCTGGATGCCGTGGAAGCGGCCATTACCCCGAAAACACGCGCGATTATCGTGGTGCATTTGTACGGTTGTATGACTGATCTGACGCGCTTGCAGAAAATCTGTAAAAAGAACAATCTTTTCCTGATCGAAGATTGCGCGCACCAGCATGGTTCTTTCTGGAAGGGGAAAGGCGTGGGTTCGTTTGGTGATGTCAGTTCGTGGAGTTTTCAGGAGTCCAAGGTGTTGAGCAGCGGCGAAGGCGGGTTCAACATGTGCAAGACCAAAGACCTGTTCTACAAATTGTACAGCCTTCGGAATTGCGGCAGGCCTTATGAGGCTTCGCCCGCCGTATTCGGCTTGACAAAACCCGCGAATATGGCCGCCACAACGCTCCAGTCCGGCAACTACCGGCTTACGGAATGGCAGGCCGCGTTGTTACTCGGCGGATTGAAGCGTCTGGATAAACAGGTCAAACTGCGCGACGCCAACGCCATCCGGCTGAACACGCTACTCGCGGACATCCCCGGCATTTTGCCCATGCGTCGTCGCTCTGAAATCACCCAGCAGAGTTATTTCAACTTCGCCTTTAGAATTGACCCCAAAGAACTGAAGGTAGATAACCGCCAGTTCTGCGTGGCCCTTAACATGGAACTTGGCGTTCCGGAGCTTTTCGAGCCGCCTTACGAGCCCCTGAATAACTGCGGGTTGTTCAAGCCCCAGACCAAGACGCGTCACATTCTCAACGCGACGTATTGGAAGGCCGTCAACCCGAAACGGTTTCGCGTGTCCGTCGCCACGAACGCCCATGAGAACTGCGGCGTGGTGGCCCATCACCAGATCCTGATGAATACCGCCTCGGACATGGAACTGCTGGCCGGAGTCGTGAAGAAAATCGTGGACAATATTGATGAATTGCGTTCCGTAAAACCGGCCGCCCTTAAAAAATACCAGGCCCTGGCTCGGTAGGCTGTGCCTTAATCCTGTTTGGCGGCCCGGACTTCGGAAATGGAAGGCCGGGCCGCGTTGCTTGTAACGCGGGTGTTGCCTACAACCCCGTTTATATTCTGAGGGCATGTTAGGCGCTTAAGGCCATTTTGCTGACAATTAATTATGAGTTCTGTTTTAAGTATAGGTAACCAAGAAGAATGTCATGTTTTGATATGTCTCAAAGACCCAAAAACAACGCGTCATTCCGGTTTTTC
>JAAYBJ010000151.1 GCA_012730105.1 Candidatus Hydrogenedentota bacterium | reverse complement strand
TTAAGAAAGGCTTGCCGGAATAATGCCCAGACATCTGATCTGTCATAAAAGGTATTGTGTCGGATTGGTAGGCATCCAATCCGAGATTTTCCATCACTCCCCTCGTGGCAAACCGGATCAATCTAAGTGGCGCTTCAGGGTTTTGAGTGGGTACCCCCAACATATTGTGGTGTAGTGATCTCATGGCAAGGCGCTTACCAATTCCGGGTATAAATCGAGGCCTCCGCAGTGGAAATAGATCGCGGTTTTGTAATGGTCCCGATTCCGAAAGCCACAGGCCGTTTCTTTTACCATTTGAATCTTGCTGTTCAGTCCTTCGGCAACAGCATTGGTCATCCGGTGTTTGAAATAGGTCAGGATATTGGGCAGATGTACTTTAATGGTTTTGGCGGCCTTGATAATCGGTGCCAGGCGCGAATGAGTCGCCCAGAAATACCAACGTAAAAAGTAAGCTTCCGCCCGCGCCGGATAGCTATACTCCCAGAATTTACGCAAAGACTCCTTTATTGCCCACGCCCTGCTGGTTTTCAAATTCGTGTGCTTGATAAGGTCAAATTCCGTCTTGCGCCACTCGGGCACGTTCTCTTCGTTCGCCAACCACAGATGCTTCGTTCCCTTAAGCCGCTCGTCTCCCATCAAGGTGAAATCTTTGTGTTCTCCACGGCGAACCTTGTCGACGGCTTCGGTCACGGCCCGAATAACGTGAAACTTATCAAACACAATTTTACCGGTCGCCCCCGGCACATACGCCTTCGTCGCCGCGATGTAGGGGTCCCACATGTCCATCGCTATGGCTTCGACTCCGGCCAGTTCTTCTTCGGTGAAACGGCGGTAATAGGTCTCCAGGCTTTCCTGCTGCCGGTCATCCACAACATACTCGACGGTACCGCGATCAAGATCACAAACAAGCGTTTCATACCGGTGGCGCTTGGCAAACGCCTTCTCGTCTATACTCAGCTGTTTCGGGATGCGCCGCTTTTTTCTGGCCATGCCGCGCGCCACGGCTTTCTCCATCATGGCCCAGGCTTCGTCCCAGCTCGTTCTGGTCAGCCGCGTCGCTCCGGTCACGTCGCATTCCTTCAGCGTGTCGATCACCAGGCGCTCAAAGCGCAACGTAAAATGCGACCCCGGGTTGGCCCACGTAGGCCCAATCTGCCGCACCCCGTGGTCCGGACACTTCACCCGGGGCGGACGCGCATGCACAAAGGTTTGACAGTCGCACGTATCCAGGTGTCTCCACTCCCGTTCCTCGCCATGGTCGTACAGCGGCGCAGCCTTGCCGCACTCCGGACAGCACCACTTCGCATCCGGCGCATGTTCGATCCATACATCAATCCGGTCGACCGCAATATCCAGTTTCACTTCCCGGACTCGCCACGGATGCCGCAAACGCAACAGAGCTGCATATAGATCTGTATCCTTCACCTCGGACCCCTTTCAATGTTGGCTCCGAGGGTACCACGGCTTTTGGTCCAAGAGAGATATGGAAATGCACTGGAGCAATGGCCTGTGGGAAATGTGGGAAAATCCCGCCGTTGTGTGCGGGATTTTTCCAAGCATCTGTGGAAATCCCAGCTTCCCAGGGATTTCCATAGATGCGCCATTTTCCATCATGCCCGATCAGTCATAGGTGCCCAACCACAACATGTAGTGGGTGCCCACTCAGAAGCCAGAACAACCTTTCTTTGACCCAGACGATCAACTGCTCTTTGAAGCCATCGCTCG
>JAAYBJ010000150.1 GCA_012730105.1 Candidatus Hydrogenedentota bacterium | reverse complement strand
TCGAAGGCGAAGGTGAACCCGTCGAAGGCGAAGGTGAACCCGTCGAAGGCGAGGGCGAAGCCAAGATCATCATTGCCGAAGACGATTTCTATGGCCCGGTATGGGGCTATATCGGCAGCCCGAATGTCGGTAATGCCTTGGATAATGATACCCTTGACGGGCAACCCGCCACTGTCGGCGAAGTGATCATCACCGAGACCAAGGCTGACGGCGTCTGGCTTGACACGGCCACAGGCGTGGTAAGTGTGGATCCGGGTACGCTCGCCGGCACCTATTTGATCAATTATGAGATCTGCGAGATTGCGGATCTGTCCAACTGTGACCCGGCCACGATTACCGTGACTGTAATAGACCCGCCGGTTCTGGACTGCCCTGAAAACTCCATTTTCTCGCAGCCTGTTAGCATGCCTGAAAAAGCCGAAGGCGATGGGTATTACCTCAGCATGGGCGGTGGCGATATGCTGTGGGAGAACCTCCGCGTTTCCGAAGACCTGTACCTTGCCGAAACCGTCTACGACGTGCATTGGTGGGGTGTGGAAGTCGATGGTCAAGGCTTGGCCTGTGAAGACACCGTTGGTACCTACACCATTACGATTGCCAATGAACTTTATGAACCCATCTGCGAGTGGAAGAATGTCGCGCCCACACGGGCTCCGGCCAATTTCTCTATCGTGGCTGGTACAGTTGAACTGCCGGTGTATACCTACGACCTGGTGGTGGACCCGCCGTGCGATGGTCTGGCCGCGGATGTTCCGACGCTCATCAATATCCGTAAGAACCCGAAGAGCGAGGGATGCTTGTTCGGCTGGCTCAACACCGAGTACAGCGCCTATTCCGGCGATGGTTTCTTCTTCGTAGATGATGGCGATGACGAAACATCGCCTGTTGTTAATGACAATCTTGCCTTCTGTCTGACAGGTATGGAACCCGAAGGCGAAGGTGAACCCGTCGAAGGCGAAGGTGAACCCGTCGAAGGTGAAGGTGAACCTGTCGAAGGTGAAGGTGAACCTGTCGAAGGCGAACCTCCTGTCGAAGGCGAAGGCGAACCTCCTGTCGAAGGCGAAGGCGAGCCTCCTGTTGAAGGCGAAGGCGAACCTCCTGTCGAAGGCGAGGGCGAGCCTCCTGTTGAAGGCGAAGGTGAACTTCCAGTCGAAGGCGAAGGTGAACTTCCTGTCGAAGGCGAAGGCGAACTTCCTGCCGAAGGCGAAGGCGAGGTTCCTGTCGAAGGTGAGGGAGAAGCCATTGTGGCTTCCCTTGGAATCACCAAGACCGCCGACAAGACCGAATTCTCCAGTGTCGGAGAGGTGATCACCTACACCATTGTCGTGACGAACACGGGCACCGTGACGCTTACGGATGTCCGGGTGCAGGATCCGCTCACCGGATTGGATGAAACCATTCCCACCATGGCGCCCGGCGCGTCCGTGACCTTCACGGAAACGTACAGTGTTACGGAAGCGGACATGGAAGCCGGTGAAGTGCTGAATGCAGCCACGGCCGTGGGCAGGGATCCTGAAGGAAGAATCCTGGAAGACCGTGCGGAACGGGATGTGCCCGGATCCGAGCCTGGTTGTTGTGAAGAATTCAACATCTGGGATCCCGCGAACGTGTTCCTCGGCGCCCTGGCGTTGCTCGCCTTGATTATTGCCTCCGTGTTCCTGGGTACAGGCGGCGATCTGCCCATTAAACCCTGGTAAGAGAACTACCGAGTAATATCATGCCAGCCGCTGCAGCCGCAGCGGCTGGTTTTCTGTCTATCCAGGAATATATTTCGGCAGGGGTGAAGTCATCGGTTTTACTTGGACTGTCCGGGCAAGGTACCCTGAATACCAGTTACCACGAAATAATCTTTCACCAGAAGGAAGAAGACGTATGACACGCTGGCGCGAACTTCCCTGCTTACAACCTATGGCCATCTTTTTGATTGCGTTGTCCCTTTCCATCGGCTGGGGTATCCGGGGTAATTTCGGCCATGAATCGGGCGCCATGCTGGCGGGTGTGCTGGCTTCTGTGGCGGCCTGCCTGATGTCGGCACGGGAGGACTGGCGTCGAAAGGTGGCCTTTTTCGCCTTTTTTGGCGGCTTGGGCTGGGGTTTTGGGGGTTCCATTTCCTACATGTATCCCATTTCCTTTGCCGGGTCCGAGCAATGGCAAACATGCATCTACGGTTTTTACGCCACCTTTCTTGTTGGCTTGTTATGGGCGGGACTGGGCGGTATGGGCGCCTCGCTGGCCGCTGTGATGGATCGGCAGCGGCTCCAGTCTTTCATGGTCCCAGTGCTTTTCGTGCTTACGGTTATGGGTATCAGCAACTTGCTGATACAGCCCTGGCTGGAGAACGCCGTTACTGTTCCTGAAACGGTATACTTGGGCGGTTCCTTTTTCAGATATTTCGATGACTGGTCCCTGCGGGGGCTGCGCTGGCTGCCCTCTTTCGGCGTGGCATTGGCCGTGTGCCTGCTCCTGTGGCGCCGTATCAGAGCGCAAGGGGTGCGGGCGTTATTCATTTTGGCCGGGGCGGTCGCAGTCACTCTTTTACTTTGTGCCGGACTGCAGGTGTGGCTGGCGAATACGCGTACAGTCCTGGAGGCGGGCACCCTTGCGGACATGCGGATGGACAGCACCTGGAACCGGCATCAAAGCCCCTTATACTGGTATGACGCTGACTGGTTCCCGGCTTTGGCCGCGCTGATCGGGGTCTGTCTCTTCGACTTGTGGGACCGTCGCTTCGCGGGTTGGTCCCGGCTGGTCCTGCTGGGCGGGGCCGGGGCGGCGGTTGGCGCGGTTATCTATCGCCTCTTCAGCGTACTCGGGGTGAACATGTTTTTTGCGCGACTGTTGGTGGTCATTGTGGGCGACCCCTATGCCGTCAATCCGGAGACCGGAACGGGTTTTCATGTGTTCAGTTTCCTGTCCAACTGGCCGAACTTTGCCCATTATTATCCGCAGCATTTGGGCTGGCTGCTGGGTTTGGGCGTGGGCGCGGGGGTATATTTCTATTTTTGGGGTAAATGGCGGCGTGATTCCCGGCTCCTGCTCTACCTGGCCTGCGGCTGGCTCCTCGCCTTTCTGATCATGCCCGTGCTGGGATCGATTCCGCTGCAGTTCATGGGCGGGTTCCGGCTCACGCCGCCACGCAGTGACGACTGGGCGGGTATTCTCGGCGTGTTCATCGCGGCCATGGCCTATTGTCTGCGTTACAACCTGGGAGGGGTGGCCCTGGGCGGTACTATTACCGGTATTCTCGGCGGTTTTTCCTTTGCTGTTGTTCCGTTCCTGCGTGCGCTGTTACGGCTGCCGGGACATCCCGGCCTCACGCCGGGTGGTACGCCGGCGTCATGGGTCTATTACCAAAGCGCCAACTGGCACAGCATCATGGAACAGATGCACGGGTTTGGCCACGGCATCGCGCTTGCGATTGCTCTGGGAGTGCTGGCCGTTCGGCTTAAACCACAAGAAGACAAAGGCGAACGGCGACGGTGGACGGAATTCGCGGCCATTGTCTTTGTGCTGTTTTTCATTACCCTGATGAATGTATTTAAGAATGTCGAGGCTTGGAAGGGCATGGTTCCCGAATCTATGAAGATGCCGCTCGTCGGCATGCTTGAATTCAGCGCTGCCACATGGTTCCTTCTGACCTGGTGTGCCCTGGCTGTGCCTGTGATCGTCCTTATGGCCCTGCATCTTCGGCGCCCCTTGCCGATCGTGCCCGACTCCTGGACCGCCCGCGGGCAGGCGCTTTACCTGGCTTTCCTGTGGATTATCGTTGTAGCTAACTTTGAGCGGGCATTGGTGGGTTTTCATGAAAGCCGCCTTGTCACCGAGTGGGTCATCATCCTGAACGCGTCATTGGCGTCATTTCTCATTGTGGCGCTGCCCCAAAAGCCCTTGTTATCTGCAATTATGGAACCCGAATCCTGGACACCTTTGCTGAAACCGTGGTGGAAAAAGGTGCTGCCCGCGGCTCTGTGCGCCCTGTTGCTTATGGCACTGATGACCCGCCTTGTATACGGCAATGTTCCGTTGGAATCCTCCCAGGTGAATCACAAACGCTGGGGTGCGCAGGCACAATGGCGGATCAAACCCATATTGAAACATGGACAACACCGTTGACTGCGATTCCACAAATCATATACGCTGTTGTCGGATCGGTCAGGCGGGATCTGACGGGTCTGATACTGCAGTCCAACACGGGAGCGCTACCATGACCATGAAAATTCCTCTATTGGCGGTGTGCCTGACTATGGTACTTGTCACTATAGCCACTGCGGACGACGCGCGTGGTTTCCTTCCGGGCGAGCGAGTCCTGATGGAGGCGCACAATTGTTATCCCTACCAGGGCAGGTGGAGCAATCGTATTGACCGCGCGCTGGAGGCCGGGTTTCCGCTGGGGATCGAGATAGATCTGTGCTGGCACGCCGAAGGCGACGGAGGTAAGGGCCGCCTGGTGGTTGCCCATGAAGGCCCGTTTACCGGCGAGGAGCCCCTGTTCCGGGACTATTTTTTCGAGCGGGTCCGCGCCGACGTTGAAAAGGCGCTGGCTTCGGGGAATAAGCGGGACTGGCCCCTGATCACATTGAACATCAATGATATTCGCGGTGAAGATGAAAAGATGCACCCTGCAGTCTGGGCGCTTACCGGGGAATACGAATCGTGGCTCTGTACCGCGGTGAAAGGTCCTGAATCGGACCCTGTCGCGGCCATTGATGTCAAGCCGGTCCTGGTCCTGTCCGGGGGCGGTCCCCGTGAAGTGGCCCACTTTTACGATTCCGTGCCGGTGGGCGGAAAATTGCGTATCTTCGGGTCTGGGCGCGAGGGTGTTCCGGCGGATAATTTCCGGCGCTGGATCAACTACTCCTGGAAGGAAGTGGAGCCTGAGGGACAACCCAGGGCGGGCGATTGGACGGCCGAAGATGCGGAGCGGCTGGACGCACTGGTCAAGGAGGCCCATCAGCAGGGCTATTGGATCCGTTTCTATTCCCTGGACGGCAATAATCCGATCGCCCATATTAGCCTGGGTATCAGCCCTGGGTACAACTTCGGTTCGCTGGAGGCGGTACAGGCGCGCTGGAAAGCCGCCATCGGGGCGGGTGTCGATTTCATAGCCACGGACCAGTGCAAGGAGGCGGTCGCGTTTATGAAATCTTTGCACGGGACCGGAACCGCCGAAACCGAATAAGCCCGGAGGGGCGCGGGAGTTTATGTCATGTTTGATGGCCTGGGTATGCGCCTGGTGAGCATGTTCGGACTGGTGTGTATGATCGTCATCGCATGGATTGTTTCGGAAAACCGGAAAATCATACCCTGGCGAATCGTGTTCTGGGGGGTGGGGCTCCAGGTGTTTCTAGGCATCATTGTGCTGGATACTGCGATTGGAAATGCCTTGTTTACCGGGGTGAATCGTGTGTTTGATCTGATCACCGCCGCCAGCACGGAGGGTGCCGCCTTTGTTTTCGGCAATCTTACCCGGCTATTTGTGCTGGACCATGTCACAACGCCCGGTCCGGACGGGCAGATGGCGGTCCAGGAACCCTTTGTCATCAACGCCATATTCGCGTTCAACGTGCTGCCGGTCATCATCTTTGTCGCCGGGCTGTCCGGTATCCTGCAGCACCTGGGCGTGATTCAGGCCGTGGTGCGCGCCATGGCCTGGCTTATGCGGCGCACGCTGAAAACCTCCGGCGCGGAAACCTTCGGCGCCGCCCTGCTGGTGTTTACAGGCATTGAATCCGTGTCCGCCCTGGGCGGTTATCTTCAGCGCATGACCCGTTCCGAATTGTTCACTATCATGACCGCCTTTTTGGCCACCATCG
Source organism: Candidatus Hydrogenedentota bacterium (assembly GCA_012730105.1). Classification (GTDB taxonomy): domain Bacteria; phylum Hydrogenedentota; class Hydrogenedentia; order Hydrogenedentales; family CAITNO01; genus JAAYBJ01. Next base: position 589 of record JAAYBJ010000150.1, on the reverse strand, counting down.
CCGCCAGTGTCATGGTCGCCTACGCGGGGTTTGGGGCGGAACCCGGCCACCTGCTCACAGCCTCGCTGATGAGCGCGCCCGCAGCCATTCTGATCGCCAAGTTGATGGTGCCGGAAACGGAAACTCCGGAAACGGTCGGAGGCGCACGGGTCAAATTGGACGTGGAAAGCCAGAATGTGTTTGATGCCGCCGCGCGCGGCGCTTCGCTCGGCCTCAACATGGCGCTCAACGTGGCCGCCATGCTGATCGTGTTCGTCGGCCTGATCTACTTGGCGGATCGTGTTTCCCTGTCCGTGACGGGGCTTTCCATCAGCGTGCTGTTGGGCTATTTCTTCCGCCCCTTCGCGTGGATGATGGGCGTTCCCGCCCGGGATGTTGCACTTGTGGCGGAACTGCTCGCCACGAAGAGTGTCTTCAATGAATTTATTGCCTATCAAAACCTGCAGGGGATGATAGCGGAGGGTGTACTGACGAATCGCTCGGTTACGATCGCCACCTACGCGCTTTGTGGTTTCTCCAATCCCGGAAGCCTGGGTATTCTTATCGGCGGCATTTCCGCTATGGCGCCCGAACGGCGCGGTGACATTGC
>JAAYBJ010000149.1 GCA_012730105.1 Candidatus Hydrogenedentota bacterium | reverse complement strand
TCATACAGGTCCGTGAAAACAAGTCCATGATTTTCGTGCTGGATGAAGGGAAGGCCAAGGCGGTTGAAGTGCGCGCGGGGCTTTCCACGGATGGTTGGACCGAGGTGTTCGACAGCGCCCTTGCCGCGGGCGACAAGGTGATTGTCAAGGGATACAACCTTGTAAATGACGGCACGCCTGTTGATGTGGTCGGGGAGGAATAATTCATGCCGCTTTCCAATTTTTCCGTGCGCCGGCCCGTGGCGGTCATTTGTCTGTTCATCGGGTTGTCCCTGCTCGGTTTCAACGCCTATCGCAAGATGGGCCTTGAGATCATGCCGAAAGTGGACCTGCCTTATATCACGATCATCACAATCTATCCCGGCGCAACCCCGGAAGAAATCGAAACGGACATCGCCAAGCCTATCGAAGACGAAGTCTCGACCATTTCGGGGCTTAAGCATGTCACCTCCACCTGCATTGAAAACTTATGCCAAACCCTCATCGAATTTGAGCTCGGGGTAAACCAGGATATCGCGGCCACGGACGTGCGCGAAAAACTCGACCTGATCCGCAACGATTTTCCCCAGGGCGTGGAAGACCCCAAGGTCGTCAAATACGACATCAACGCCAAGCCAGTGCTCACCCTGGCCCTGACTGGTGACCGGCCCGTGGAGGAACTCTATGACTATGCGGACAACGATCTCCGCGACAAGATTTCCGTTCTGCCGGGTGTCGCCAGCGTGGAGGTCGAGGGCGGCGCGGAGCGGGAGGTCCACGTCCTGGTGGACCGGGACAAGCTCGCCGCACGCGGCCTGACCTCACTCAACCTGGTCCAGACGCTCCAGGAAGGACTGCGCATCATCCCGTCCGGCCGCGTCCGCGCCCACGGCACCGAGTATTCGGTGAAGTTTGACGCGGACTACAAGGAACTGGCGCCCATCGGCGACATGGAAATCTCTGGCAAAGACGGCCAGCGCACCTACATCAAAGATGTGGCCGAGGTGCGCATGACCACCGAAGAACAGCGCCAGATCGCCCACGTGGACGGCCGGCAGGCCATCGCCATCCGCGTCATAAAACGGTCCGAGGGCAACGCGGTGAAGGTCATTGACGGCGTCCGGGAAGCCTTGGTGGAACTGGAAAAACAGCTTCCCGGCGGCATGGAACTGGTATGGATCACCGATGACGGCACATTCACCCGCGCCATGGTGGACGACGCCTGGAAGAATGTGGGCCAGGGCATCCTGCTGACCGGTTTGATTCTTTTCCTGTTCCTGCACAACCTGCGCACCATCATGATTATTGTCGTGACCATGCCCCTCACCATTATTGTCGGCTTTCTTTTCATGAGCGCCGCCGGATTTACCATCAACGTGTCCACCTTGATGGCCATCGGCATGTCCGTCGGCATCCTGGTGACCAACTCGATCGTGGTGCTGGAAGGCATCGTCAAGCGGCTGGATGAAGGTCTTTCGCCCAAAGAAGCCGCACGGGTCGGCGCGGGTGAATCCTTTATTCCCGTCCTTGCCAGCGCAGGCACGAATATCGTGGTACTCTTCCCCATCGCCATCATGCCGGGCATGGTCGGGCTCTTTATCGGACCTTTTGCCATGACCATGGTAATCGTCACGGCGGTGTCCTTGTTCATGTCCTTCACGCTGACGCCCATGATGGCGTCATTGCTCTTGAAGCCCAGGAAAAAGAAAAGCCGGTCGCCCGCGGCGCTCTTCGGCAGGGCCTGGGACTGGGGATTCAATTATGTGGCGGACTTCTATCGATGGCAGTTGCAGTTTTTTGAGCGGTACCGTATCATGGCCGTAGTCTTCATGATTTTAGTGGCGCTGCTCTTTATGCACAGCATGAAAATCGGCGGCACCCTGGGTTTCGGCATGGGCGAAGAGGCCGACCGGGGCGAGATATCGGTAAAACTCGAATTTCCCACCAACAACGATATTGCCAGCACCACGGAAGCCGTGCTTGCCATCGAGGAAGATCTGCAGTCTCTGCCTCACCTGCGCCATATGCTGACCACCATCGGCAAGGTGCAGGGCATGGTCGGCCAATCCTCCGAAGGGGTTCACCTGGCGCAAATCCTGCTGCGATTCAATGAACGCACGGAACGCACGGAAACCCTGTATGACATCCTGGACATGACCCGGGAGAAACTGAAGAAGCGCGCGGGAGTTATTGCAACGCTTGTTATTACGAACTTTACCGGCGGCCAGAGCTCCGACGTGGAGTTTGAAATCATCGGCCCGGAACTGGCCACCCTGGATCAGCTGGCGCTGAACGCCCAGAAAGCGTCCTATTCGCTGCCGGGATTCCGTGACCCTGACACCACCACGCGTCAGGGTAAACCGGAACTGCGGATCAAGCCGGACCGGGCTGTGCTGGCCGATCTGGGTTTCGCCCCGACAACATTGGGCATGGCCTTGCGCGGTAATATCGAGGGTATTACGGCGGGCACCTTCAAGCGTGAGGCGCGCAATTATGACATCGTCGTCAAATTCGCGGAGCAGGAAGGAAAGGATCAGGTGCGCGACTTCCTGTTCCCGGCGGCGCCCGGACGGCCCATGGCCCTGAACAATATCGGCACCATCGAAGAAACGCTCGCCCCGGTGCAGATTACACGCAAGGACAAGCAGCGTATATCCAAATTTTACGCCAACCTGTCCCCCGATCTGCCGCTGGGCACGGCCACGCAGCAATTGACCGCCGCCTTTGAAGAGCAGAGCCCGCTGCCTCCCGGCTATTCTCACCGGTTCGGCGGCGTTTATGAAGTCATGGCGGAAGGTATCGCGGCGCTACTTGAAGCAGGCCTTATCGCAAGCCTCCTTGTGGTGCTCATGCTGGCCGCCCTGCTGGAATCGTTCAAGCAGCCCCTGCTTATTCTGGTCACCCTGCCGCTGGGCTTGATCGGGGTGCTGTACGGCCTCTACCTGGGCGGATACGGCATGAGCATATTTACCATGATGGGCGTGGTCATGCTGATCGGCATCGTGGTGAATAACGCCATCCTCATCATGGACGAATTCAACGTCAATATCGCCAAGGGCGTCTCCCGGCACGCCGCCATGATTAATGCCGCGCACGAGGAATTCAGACCGGTGATCATGATTACCCTGGCCGCCGTGCTCGGCATGCTGCCCATGGCCTTCGGGCGGGGTATCGGCGCGGAAATGCGCAATGACATCGGGCTGGCCTCCGCAGCGGGTATTCTCATTTCCGGCATACTCACCCTGTACGTGGTGCCTATCCTCTATGATTTCTTCACACGCAAGCCGAAGAAACACGTGGATTCCGGCCCAGAGTCCGGGGACGTTGTCTCCGAAGCAAAGGACGGAAACGCTGATCTGTAATACTGATTAAAAGGCTTGGGTGTTCGCAAAGAATACCCAAGCCGTATTTTCAGGCCACCTGGTTGCCGATTCACCTTGCTGAACTACGGGGAGAATGATTCGCCCTGTCCTTCACGATTTTGCTAGAATACAGCCATTATGAACCTGCCTAATCTATTAACATCCGCGCGGTGTGTGCTGGCCGCCTTTTTCGTGGTATTCATGTCTTTCGATAATGTCGCCTGCTACATGATCGCCTATTTTTTATTTGCCGTGGCGAGTATAACCGATTACTATGACGGCAAGATCGCCCGGGAACAAAATCTGGAAACGAATTTCGGCAAACTGCTTGACCCTGTGGCGGATAAGATCCTGATGGTGGCGGGTTTTATCATGCTCATGCGTGTTCCGGACCTGTTTATACCGGGGTGGGCCGTGATTGCCATTCTGGCCCGGGAATACCTGATTACGGGCGCGCGTTCCCTGGCCGCTTCGGAAGGTGTGGTCATTCCGGCGAATGTGTGGGGCAAAGCCAAAACGGCGATACAAATGACGTATGTGTTTGTCATTCTGGCGTTGGTCATCTTGTGGCGCATCATAAGCGCTGTGCCCGAACTGGAGGCGCTGCTGCCCGGCGCGCCCGAAACCTATGAAACAGGGCTGGAGTACATCTCCCTGGTTGGGATTATCCTGGTGGCCGGATATACCATCTATTCCGGGGTGCAGTTCACTTGGGCCAACTGGAACGCGCTGAAACTGCACCAGATGTGACCGGAAGTTTATAACATGCCCAGCAGATACCCCTCGAAAGCGATCGTTGATCTCGGTGCGTATGCCGCGAACCTGGCGCTGGTGCGTCAGTTGGCGGGCCCCGCTGTCCACGTGATCCCCATTGTCAAAGCCAATGCCTATGGACACGGCCTGGAACCCGTTGCGCGCACGGCCGTGTCGGAAGGCGCCAAAATGCTGGGCGTCGCCACGGTGGAAGAAGGCCTTTGCCTTCGCAAGGCCGGTATTGCCGTCCCCATCCTGGTCATGATGCAACCACCCCGGGAAGCCCTGGGATATTTTATCGAGCACAACCTGACCATGATGGTGTCCGATACCGCCATTGCGGACGCCCTGGGAGCGCTGGCCCACGCGGCCCGGCGCGTGGCGCCGGTCCACTGCAAGATTGACACCGGCATGGGGCGCCAGGGGATTAACTATGACGACGCCCTGGAAACCCTGCAGTATATCAAGCGCATTACGAACATCGACATCCAGGGGATATGCACCCATTTCCCCTCGTCCGATGTGGTGGAGGACAGCTTTACCCAGGGACAGATCAAGGCCTTTCGACAACTGCTCAAGCAACTGGAAAAGACCGGTTTCCCTTATGAGATGGCTCATGCGGCCAACAGCGCCGCCATCGTCAATTACCGGGACAGCCTGTTCGATGCCGTGCGCCCCGGGCTTATTTGTTACGGCGTGTGGCCTTCCAAAACGCCCTCCGACACGCCGGTACTGAAACGGGTGCTGCGCTGGGAAACCACCGTCATCCAGGTGCGCCGGCTCAAGGCGCATGCCACGATCGGCTATAACCGCACCTATACCACCTACGGCCCGACGCGCACGGCGATTCTTCCCGTGGGCTACGCCGACGGGTTTCGGTACCAGCTTGCGAACAAGGCCGACGTGCTTATCCGCGGCAGACGCTGCCCCGTGCGCGGCGCGGTGTCCATGGACCAGATCGTGGTGGATGTCACGGCAGTGCCCCAGGTCGCGCCCGGTGACACCGCCACCCTGATCGGGATTGACGGCGACATGGAGATCACCGCGGAAGAGCTGGCCAAGAAGGCTGGCACCATTTCCTATGACATATTGACGGGCATCGGCCCGCGGGTGTTGCGGGAATACATCAACGAGCCGTCAGAAACTTCCTGAGGAAAGGCAGCATGGCGACGTCACACTACCTGATAGACGCCTACAACGTCATTTACAAATCCTCGCTGCTGCGCCCGGTGGCGAAATATGATTTGGAACGGGCCCGCGATATGCTCCTCGACCTGGTGCAATGCTTTTGCCTCACGGGGGACTATGAAGTGACGGTTGTCTTTGACGGACGGGAGGAAGAGCAGACCCGGCAGGCCGCCCCGCTCAATGGCAACGCGAAGGGCATGCACCTGATTTATTCCCCCCATCACACGTCCGCCGACACTGTAATCGAACGCCTGATCTACCAGGAACACAACCGGATGAACTGCATCGTGGTCAGCAATGACCAGAGCCTGCGCAGCCAATGCCGCGGCATGGGATCGCTTACCATGGAGGCGGACAGTTTCCTCAATTCCGTGCGCCAGGTGGAACGCAGCGCCAAGGAAATGCTTCAGAAACGCCGGCACGCACAGGCCATGTTGCTGGAAGACCAGCTCAGCCCGTCGGCGCTGGGCGTCCTGGCCTCCCTGCGCGAGCAATTGGCCGGAAAGGAACCGGCCCCCAAAAGCGGCAAAGGGCCGCGAGAAGACAAAAAGTCCGCGAAGGGCTGATTGTCTGCATGCTTTGTTTTCTCCGACCAAGGCCAGACGGTGGTATTGAAACGGCCAGTGTGCGTTTTACTGTAGTCATGGAGGTTCATCTCGTCATGGAGTCTTCCCTGGAACGGGTCATCGCCGATTCCCTTGAATGCGATGGCACCCTGCTTCCTTTTATGCCTGAACTGCTGGGGGATCTGCATTCGCTTGGAAGCGATCCCGATACGATTGCTGAAATGCTGGAACCGCACATAAGCCCCGGTTCACGGGTGCTTGACCTTGCCTGCGGCAAGGGTGCCGTTTCCGTTGTACTGGCGACGCGCCTGGGGTGCAGGGTACTGGGCATCGATGGCATGCCCGCTTTTATCGATGCAGCAAAACAGCGTGCCGCGGAACAGGGCGTCGGGCATTTGTGTGATTTCCACTGCGGTGATATAAGGACATTCCGTCCCGACGTACGCCTTTACGATGCCGTGATATACGGGGCCGCCGGTCCCGCGCTGGGCGAAATGCGTGCCTGTATGACCGCGCTGCGCGGGTGGGTGCGGGATGGCGGATTTGTGGTGATTGACGACGCCTTCCGGCGCCCCGATTATCTTTCTTCCACCGTGGCTGACAGCGTGAGAGATCTCCCTACCCGGGAAGAATTCCTGCGCACTTTCAAGGCATATGGCGATAAACTGATTGGCGAACGCGAGTTCTCTCCAGAAAAACTGAAGACCATGAACAGGATGAATAATCGCGCCATTGCTTGCAGAACTGCACGCCTTGCGGAACGGCATCCGCACCGGGCGGCCCTCTTCTGTTCGTATATGTCACGCCAGTATTTTGAGTGTTACGTACTGGAACAATGCTGCCAATGCGTGACTTGGCTGATCCAGGTTCAAAAAAAACCCGCATGAAATAGTCGGATATTTTTCTTTGCCTGTGAAGAAAAACGCTGGTATACTGTGTATGCCTGCGAATCAGGAAAGCCGCCTCCAGTCGCCGCGCGGCCAATGACATGCACCCTATAAGGAGATTAACCCATGCCCACATCAACTCCCTCCAGAAGGTCGTTTCTTAAACAGGGTATCGCCGCCGGCACCGTCACGCTGGGCGGCCTCGCCTATGGGCAGGCCCCTGCGGACGGGAAGCCCGTGGACATGACCATCGCGCGCTGGAAAGGCGGCGAGGTTACCGTGAACGATATCGCGGTGAAGCTGACAGAACAGGCTATAAGCGCGCTGGGCGGTATGAAACGCTTCGTCAGCACGGGCGACGTGGTCTGGGTCAAGCCCAATATCGGCTGGGACCGTACCCCCGAGCAGGCGGGCAACACGAACCCGGACGTGGTCGCGACGCTGGTGCGGCTGTGCCTGGACGCGGGCGCGAAGAAAGTCAAGATCGGCGACAATTCCTGCAACCCGGCCGAACGCACCTATGCCGCGAGCAAAATCGCGGACGCCGCCAAGGGCGCGGGCGCCGAGGTGATATTCCTTGACCCAAACCGCTATCGTGACATGGATATCGGCGGCGAACGCCTGAAAATGCACCCGGTATACCCCGAAATCGTCGAGTGCGACCTGGTCATCAGCGTGCCCATCACCAAGCACCATAGCGCGACCACCATTACCAACTGCATGAAGAACTTCATGGGCTGCGTTGAAAAGCGACAGACCTTTCACCAGGATCTCCCCGCCTGTATCGCCGACATCACCGCCTTCATGAAGCCGCGCATCGCGGTGATGGACGCTGTCCGCGTCCTGGTCGCGAACGGCCCGACCGGCGGTGATCTCGCCGACGTGCGCCAACCCAATATCATCGCGGCAGGCACCGACCTGGTGGCGCTGGACGCCTTCGGGGCGGAGGTGCTGGGGATGAACCCGAAGGATATCGGTACGGTGACCACTGGCCAGGCCCGCGGTCTCGGCGTTTTGGACTATCATACGCTGAACCTGAAAGAACTGGAAGTGGCGTGAAGTTCTTGCGCCCCCGTTCACCCATGCAGACGTTACGTCGGCTATGCCAGGCCGCCTTCTTCGGTCTTTTCGTATTCCTGGTCATGTTGACGCGTCACCGGGGCGACAAGCCCGAACCGTTGTTACAACTCTTTTTTGATTTTGACCCGCTTGTATCCGTTGCCACCTGGCTGTCCACGCACACGCTCGCGGCGGGGTCCCTGCTGGCCCTCGTTACGATCGCGGCCACCATGGCGCTGGGCCGCGTTTTTTGCGGCTGGATATGTCCCCTGGGCGCCGCGCACCAGTTTATCCTAAAAACGGCAGTTAAATTTGTTGTGCTGCGTTTAAATGTAACAAAATAAGGGTCATGGATACTACAACGCTTGTTCCCGCGTCTCACCCATTAGGTGATTCCCAACTACCCTCTATCGC
>JAAYBJ010000148.1 GCA_012730105.1 Candidatus Hydrogenedentota bacterium | reverse complement strand
GCATCGAAGAACGTCACTGTACAACGCGAAAAAGACCGGAATCCAGATTCGTCCCGCTGCAATGAATGCCCATTTCCCACCTTAAAAAATACATCTGACACGGGCTGTTTCTCACGTGCGGCTTCCAAAGATAGATTCCGGTCTTTTCGCGGGTTGGCACACTCTTCGATACATGTCTTTTCCCCACCGCGAAAAACCGGAATGACGTGTTGTTTTTGGGTCTTTGAGACAAATCAAAACATAACACTCTTCTTGGTTACCTATATTTAAAACAGAACTCATAATTACTTGTCAGCGAAATGCCCCTAATTGCCTAACAGTACTCCACTCCTTTACACGAGCAGGCAAAAGAAGGAAAGTTGCCGCGCCGTCATTGAGTGATTCAATAAACTTACTACCAATGAAAATATGGTGTAACAACATTATGCATGCCTTTATGGGTTTACTGTTCCCTCACGCGTTTGACCCGTCAACAGCCCGCCACACCTCCAGTTGCGTATCCTCTTGCTTTTTCACTATAATTTAAACTTATTTTATAGGATTGGTCTGCGTTCAAGCAGGACTGTTCTGCGATTCCTGCAGCAGTATGCCCATACGTGATGTTAACACATGCCTTCGCAGCCCGTTACCGGGTTGTAACGGCTTGCCCGTAGAAAGGATTTGTAATGCCCATAACCTGGATGTTGACGCCCCCCCGGATAGTGCCCCCCTTGGATCCGAACTTCAAACCACCGGTTCTGGCGCATCGCACCTATCATCAGTCCTTAAAAGCCTTTGGTGGCGGTGTTCCTTTCGTGTTGGGACTGGAACGGGGTGACGGGTCCGTGTCCCGCTATGAAACCCGTGTTTTCAGCGAAGACCATCCCCGTTCGGAATCCAATAAATTTTATATTGAACGCATTTTGAAATTTCTGTTGTGGCAGCGGGGCGCCTGTCGTGTTTTCGTTGGCGGGCCGTTATCTGTGGGTAACTATTTGAAACAATGTTACTCCCAGGGCGGGCTACGTATGTTCGACTATCATTTCATGGGGGAATCGGTTTATGAAAAGCCCTTTACCGTCGTGTCGTGCAAGGTCGATGAAGTGCCGGCGGCTGATGAGAAATCCAACCCGCTGGGCCGCCACCTGGAAGGTTGCCGGATCGGTTTTGACCTGGGCGCGTCGGACCGCAAAGTGAGCGCCGTAATTGACGGCGAGGCCGTATACAGCGAAGAGGTGGTCTGGGAACCGGCCAAGAATACGGACCCGGCCTACCACTACAACGAGGTTATGACGGCCATTAAGACGGCCGCCGCGAAGATGCCGCGGCTTGACGCCATAGGCGGCAGCGCGGCGGGCGTATACGTCAATAACCGGGCTATGGTCGCTTCCCTGTTTCGGGCAGTGCCCAAGGAACGGTTTCACGAGATCCATGACATGTTTTTGCGCATTGGCCAGGAATTGGGCGTTCCCCTGACTATTGTAAACGACGGGGAAGTGACGGCGCTGGCGGGTTCGATGTCCCTGGAAGACAACGGTGTGCTTGGTGTCGCCCTTGGTTCCAGCGAAGCGGGCGGTTATGTCAACCTGGAAGGTAATATTACCGGCTGGCTGAATGAACTGGCCTTCTGCCCTGTGGACTACAATCCGGCGGCCACGGTGGAAGACTGGTCGCGGGATTACGGCGTCGGCGCCTCGTACTTTTCACAGCAATGCGTGTTTCGCCTCGCGCCCAAGGTCGGTATTGAACTTCCTGCGGAACTTACCCTGGCCGACAAACTCCGGCTGGTCCAGGATAAGCTGGAAAGCGGGGATCCGGGCGCGCGCCGGATTTGGGAGACTATGGGCGTATACCTGGGCTATACCATGGCCCATTACGCGGATTTTTATACCATTAAACATGCGTTGATCCTGGGGCGCTGCACTTCCGGTTCAGGCGGTGAGCTCCTGCTGGAAGGCGCGAACCGGGTTCTGCGGGAAGAATTTCCGAAGTTGGCGGAAAGTTTGCGCATCCAGCTTCCTGATGAAAAAAGCCGCCGCGTGGGGCAATCCATCGCGGCTGCAAGCCTGCCTGTCATCGCGGGGTGAACCGTAACCCGGCAGGCAGCTAACACGGCGTTTAATAAAGGAATATCCGGTGTGTAAACGGTTGTCGGTGGTGTACCTTTCCCTCGGCACGAACCTGGGTGACCGCTCGGCCATGCTGGCGAAGGCCCTTGCAACGTTGGACGACATGCCCGCCGTCCGGGTGGTGCGCAGCTCCCCGGTGTACGAAAGTGAACCTTGGGGCTTGACGGAGCAGCCGAAATTCCTTAATATAGTAGCGGAGATTGAGACGGCCCTCGCGCCGCTGGAACTCCTGAACGCAGTTAAAGATCTGGAACAACGCCTCGGGCGGCAGCCCGCCCGGCGCTGGGGACCGCGCTGCATCGACGTCGACGTGATCCTTTGGGGCGATACGATAATGAGCACGCCCGAATTGGCGATCCCCCATCAACGATTCAGAGAACGGGCTTTTGTGTTGACGCCGCTGGCGGACCTTGCGCCGGAGGCGGTTGATCCGGAAACAGGCTCGACCATAGCCGCGCTGGCAAGCCGCCTCGGCACCGCCGGGCTGGCGCGTTACGCGGAACTTTTATAGTCTTGAACCGCTCCGCTTGGAGCCCAACAGGGACCGGGACGGGTACGTCACGGTTTAAGAAAGTGATTGTTATGTCCATTACCACAGCCACCTTCCGTGAGCGAAAAGAGCGGGGAGAGAAAATCACCATCCTGACGGCCTACGACTGTCCCACAGCCGCACTGATGGACGAGGCTGGCGTGGACGCCGTGCTTGTCGGCGATTCCATGGGCAATGTGGTCATGGGCATGGAAAATACGCTGGGTGTGACCATGGACATGATGTTACACCATGTCAAGATGGTGCGGGCGGGCGTGAAGCATGCCATGCTTATCGCCGACATGCCGTTCTTATCCTACCAGGTCAGCGTCGAGGACGCGGTGCGCAACGCGGGCCGGCTGGTGGCCGAGGGGGGCGCCCAGGCCGTCAAACTCGAAGGGCCTGCCCGCATGTTCGGCAACGTCATCCACGGGATCATACGCACCGGCATTCCCGTCATGGGGCATCTCGGCCTGACGCCGCAGTCGGTTCACCAGATCGGGGGTTACAAGGTGCAGGGCCGGGGTGAAGAGCAGGCGCGGCGTCTGCGCACCGAGGCCATGGAACTGCAGGCGGCAGGCTGCTTCGCCATTGTGCTCGAGTGCATTCCGGCGGAAGTCGCCGCTGAGATTTCCCAGAGCCTGGCCATCCCGACCATAGGTATCGGAGCCGGCCCGGATTGCGACGGCCAGGTGCTCGTCTCTCACGACATGCTGGGCTGGGGCAAGACGCGCTTTACCAAGACCTTCGCCGATGCGCGCACCGTCATGCGCAGCGCCTTTGGCGCTTATGTGCGGGAGGTCAAGGACGGCACCTTCCCCGGAAAGGAGCAGTGCTACGAATGAAGGTACTGAACTGTCCTGAGGAAATGCGCGCCTGGTCGGATGCGCAGCGAGGCCGGCACAAGACCATCGGGTTTGTGCCGACCATGGGCGCGCTGCACGCGGGACACCTCAGTCTTGCCGAGGCGGCGGTCCGTGAAAACGATACTGCCGTGGCAAGCATTTTTGTCAACCCGACGCAATTCGCCCCTCATGAGGATTTCAACCGGTATCCGCGACCTTTTGAGGCGGACATGGCGAAACTGGAAGGGGTGGGCGTTGAAGCCGTATACGCGCCCTCCCCGGCGGGCATGTATCCTGAAGAGTACTCCACCTATGTTATTGTGGAACAGGTAAGCGAAGGCCTGTGCGGCGGCAGCCGCCCTCATTTCTTTCGGGGCGTGGCCACGGTCGTCACTAAACTGTTCAACGCCGTAAAACCGCATCGCGCCTATTTCGGCCAAAAAGACGCCCAGCAGTGCGCCGTCATCAAGCGCATGGCGCGTGACCTTGATATGGGCATTGAAATTGTGGAAATGCCCATTGTGCGTGAGCCGGACGGACTTGCCATGAGTTCCCGCAATGTCTATCTGACCGAAGAGGACCGGAAACGCGCGCTGTGTTTGTCCCGATCCCTTTTCGAAGCGGAGGCACGCCTGCGGGACGGGGAACACGACGCGGACAGTATTGTTCGGGGCGTGCGGGACGGCATGGCCGGGGTGGAAATAGACTACGTGGCGCTGGTGGACGCGGAAACGATGCGGCCTGTGCGGGAGATAACCGGGCCGATTCTGTTGGCCGTGGCGGCACAGTTACCGACAGCGAGACTTATCGACAACATCAAGTTTGATCCGAAGGGAACCAACGCCTGAAAGGACGCGGGACAGGTTGTCTTCGGAAGTGGAAAAAGGAGTTTGAGGCCTTATGCTGTTAACCATGATGAAAAGTAAAGTGCACCGGGCCACGGTAACGGAGGCCGACCTCAATTACCAGGGCAGCCTGACCCTGGACCGGGATCTGATGGATGCGGCGCAGATGACCGAGTACGAGCAGGTGCATGTCTTGAACATCAATACCGGCGACCGCTTCGTCACCTATATCATTGAGGGCAAGCGGGGCAGCGGCACCGTGTGTCTGAACGGGGCGGCGGCGCGGCTCGGACAGCCCGGCGACCTGATTATCGCCATCACCTATGCGCAGATGGAGGCCTCCGAGGCGGCATCCCACAAGCCGATCATGGTCCACGTGGACGCGCAAAACCGGATCACGGACATCCACTAGGAAATCCCGAGTTGACATCCCGAGAAGTAAAAACAACCCGGGCAAACCTGGGGTATTTCCTGCTGGGCGTGTTTGTGACCTTAAGCGTCGTGGCTATCTTTTCCCTGGGCAGCAAGCTCTTTTTCACCTGGCAGCAGGGCGCGACCCCATTGGTAACCGGCGAGCGGGACCTGGACAAGCTGATTCAGACGGACGTGGACCTTTTCTGGACATTCCAGCCCAATCTGAAAAACGTAGAAGTCAACGAAGTTCTCGCCGATGACAAAAACACGCCCTCAACTTACACCTACAGTACGAACGAACTGGGATTCCGCAGTCCGCCGCTCTTTCCGGCCGGTTCCCGATTCCGCATCCTGGCTATTGGTGATTCCACCACCTTCGGCCAACATGTGGCCGACCATGAAACCTGGCCCGCGCAATTACAGCAGCTACTTGACCCAGAGGCCAAGCAAATCGAAGTAATCAATGCCGGTGTCATCGGCGCCAGTTCCTTTCAGGGGCTCGCCTTCCTTCAGACCCGAGGCTTGGCGCTTCAGCCCGACCTGGTCATCGCCACCTTCGGCTTTGGGGATTGGTCAGCCGCTCATCTATCAGATCGCGATCGCGCCCGCGCCTATCAGCGGCACGGCGTACTGGACATGCTGGAGGTGGCTTTTTTGGGGGAGGATCCGCAGGAGGTAAGTGCCAACCTGGTTCCGCGGGCGACGCCTGGTGAATATCTGGATAACATGCTTGCCATTGCCAATCTTTGTGAGAAAAACGCCATTCCTGTTTTTCTTATTAACTGGCCAAAACCTTATGACCTAAAGGACCCCGAAAACAAGTATGGCTCCCTTATTATGGAAGCGTGTAAGAGGTCCAATGCACATTCCTTTGAGTTATCACCATTTTTCAGAAACGCAACGGAACCAGTGTTTATAGACCGGGTTCATGCCACGCCCGCCGGTTGCCGGATTGTCGCGGAATCTCTGGCCGCTTATTTTAAAGAACGCCATTGGCTGCCCTGATTCAGAAATGACAGGGCCCTGACTGAAACCCCTGTTCGGATACCCCCATGATGTCTTGGTTGTTTATAAGTTTTCTGTTGCTTAATGCTGCGGTCTTCGGGCAACAGCCGGAAATGTCTTTTGACATCTGGGACTGGACAGCGCCCGCGCAAGATCCCGCCTTGTTTAAAGCCTGGGTGGACGACCTGGCGGAACTGGGGTTCACGCGGGTTGAACTGAGCGTGCCCTGGCGCATTCTGGAACCGGAACCGGGACGTTACGACCTGCGCTGGCTGGAAGAACGGCTTGTGGTGTGCGAACAGGCTGGATTAGGGCTGCGCCTGCGCATTAACAGTTATTACGGGGGGGCAACGCCGGACTGGTACAAGGGTGACCGCTGGCTGGACGCCTCGGGCAACACCGTACCCCAGGCGCCACCGTCCATTATGGATGAACGGTTCTGGGAACACTACGGCCCGCTGTGCACGGAAATTGCGCGCCTTTGCAAGGGCAGGGACGTGCTGTACAATGCCTTTATTGGCATTCACGCCGAACTGAAATATGCGGAATGGTGGAGCTTTGACGAGGCCACCCTGGCCGCCTGGCGCCGTAATATTGAACCGCCCCGGCCGGCGTGGCTGCTTGACATTGCGGGCGACGCTACCCTGCCGGAACGCCCGGAGATACCCCCGGAGACCCGGGGGCTTCCGGATACCAACCCGGCATCCCTGGCGTTCATCGCTTTCCGGGAACACTGCTGGCGCGAGGCCGTGGGGCGTTTTGAAAAGGCGATACGAGAAGGCGACCCGAATGCGAAGATTTCCGCCCCGCTGGGTGAAAGCTTTCGCCGGCAGAGTGCCTCCATGGCCAACCTGGATTATTACGGGTTGACGCGTGGCGCGGCACAAGTGGTTCATTCCTACGATTTCTTCCGTCATGTCAAGGATCCCGCCTGGATGGCGACCGCGTGTGTGAAAGCCTTTCAGGG
>JAAYBJ010000147.1 GCA_012730105.1 Candidatus Hydrogenedentota bacterium | reverse complement strand
CGGCGGAACGGCGGGGCGGTCCTTCCAATCCTTCCTCGTACGGCGTGCCCGCCGCGGCGAACTGCATCGGCGCGCTTATCTCGGAGTTGCTCAACAGCACCGACACTTCAGGCACAAGGATATACATCGCCCTTGCGGGCGCCGCCAGCACCGGGATACGGTCAGCCATCGCGGACGCCCTGGCTGCCATGATTCCCGCCGCCCGAATCTGGATCACCACGGACCTGCACGCCCTGTTACATGCCAACGCGGGTTCCGGCCCGGGCCTCCTGGTCATTGCCGGAACCGGCGCGGCGGTACTCGCCCGAGACGCTTCGGGAAACATGCTGCGTACCGGCGGCTGGGGCGTGCTGTTCGGCGATGAGGGCAGCGCCTACGGAGTTGCGGCCGCCGCCCTGCGCGCATGTGCCCGCGCTTGTGACGGCGTCGGGCCGGAAACCAGCCTCGTAACCCTGCTCCCCACCATCGCAGGACTGGACAGCTTTGATGATTTTGTCGCCTGGCAGGGATGCGCTTCCAAAAAGGATGTCGCCGCCCTCGCTTCCGCGGTAGCCGATGCCGCCAATCAGGGCGATCTTATCGCCCGCAGCTGCCTGGACGAGCAGGCACGAAGACTGGCAGCCCTGGCGATTGCCGCCCAGGAACGGCTGGGACTTGATCCGGCTACGCCCTTGTATGAATATGGCGGGCTGCTGGAGAACTGCGACGCTTTTCGGCTGGCATTCCGTGAGGCGTTAAACCAGTATGCGGACCTGCGCCCCCTTCCCTGCGCGGTACGCGGCCTGGAAGCGGTGTACGCACTGTCACGGCTGGAAACCGCCCCGCCCTGGATATCCGTGCGGGAGGCCGACACCCCATCAGACGGCACGCTCCTGCCTAACACGGAAGCCGCCGGCGGGGAGAAACCCATCGACGCCCTTTCCACGGAAGAATTCGTTCAACACATGCATCATGCCAACGAGGAGGCGACGGCGGCGGTGGGCCTGGCCGGCGAGGCCATCGCAGCGGCCATCGAACACGCAGCCCGCTGCCTCCGCCGGGGCGGGCGCATCATTTATGCCGGCGCCGGTACCAGCGGCCGCCTTGGCGTTCTCGACGCATCGGAGTGCCCGCCCACCTTCGGGGTGTCGCCGGACCGGGTGCGCGCCCTGATCGCCGGAGGTGACCGGGCCCTGCGCTTCAGCGTTGAGGGCGCGGAAGATGACCGCAACCAAGGCGAAACGGAAGCGAAAGCCCTGAACATCCGCGAGGATGATTTTGTCGTGGGCATCGCAGCGTCTGGCAACACTCCTTACGTCGATGGGGTACTGTCGGCCGCACACGCCGCCGGCGCACGCACCGCGCTCGTCAGCAGCAACCGGGGAGCGACGATCGGGGCCGACCTGCCCATCGTACTGAACACCGGCCCGGAAATCCTGGCGGGATCAACACGTTTAAAAGCGGGCACGGCGGCGAAGATAACGCTGAACATGATCACCACCGGCGCATTCAGCCAGGCGGGATACGTATTCCGAGGGCGCATGGTGGGTATGACCCCGGCAAATGAAAAACTCCGCCAACGGGCGGCGCGCATCGTGGCTGAACTCGCGGGAACCACCACAGCCCGGGCGGAAGAAGCGCTGGCCTGCAGCGGGTATCACATTGCCGCTTCCATACTCATGGCGCGCCGGGGGCTGTCTCCTGAAGAGGCCGAAGCGGTACTCCGCAAGCATGAAGGCTGCCTTCGAGACGCCCTGACGGCGGAGGACGGCGACAACCCATGAGAATAGAGTTCACATTCATTGCCGGACAGATCCGCACGCACCATGTGTTTCTATTTTTTTTGTGTGCGCTTTCGTGGACAATGACAACAACCGCAGCGCCGGGCGGAGACTCAACCGACCCCGCCCGGGCGGAGGCGCGCATTCGATATGCCGTTTTGAAAGACGCAGTGACAATACGGACGACTGCGGAATGCGTCGTGGAATCCGGCAGCGCACGCTATCGCCTGAATGCGGGCGAGTGGACTTTTGAGGCTTCCGGCATACACCCGGCCGCCGTGCGTTACCATGTCTTCCCGAAAACATTCCAACCCGGCGAGGAACAGGAACGGGACGCCTTTCTCGCGTCATGGCGGGCGCGCGGCTATACCCCCGAAATCGAGACCTTCGGCCGCCTGTTCATGACCCAAACGGGCAGGCGTTTTGACAATCGGGAATACTGGGTGTCCCTGTCGCGCTACGAGCGTGAACAGGAGGCGAACGCGCTGGTACAGAAACTGAAAGAAGAGCCTGTCTGGGCATGGGTGCGGACTGAAAGAATACAGCCGGGAACCTGCGTCTTTTCAATTCGCGGGGCGGGGAAGCGCAGTACGGACAAGCTGAGCGCCCCGCTGACCTTGCAGTGCGCGGCGCCCTTTGAAGTAGTCGATATATCCGGCGGTTACTGGAAAGAACACAAGGTGAACCGACTGTTCCAAGGGCCCTTGAGCATTGAAGTCGGCCCGGCGGGCGATCTGGAGGTCTATGGCAGCCTGCCCGTGGAAACCTACCTGCGCGGCGTCGTGCCCGCTGAAATGCCCGCGTCATGGCCCCTGGAAGCCCTGAAGGCTCAGGCCGTGGTGGCGCGCAGTGAAATTTATGCCAGCCTGGCGGGCAAATACCGCCTGGAAGGCTTTGATTTCACCGCCCTGGAAAGCTGCCGCGCCTACGCGGGCCTGGCCGGACATACCCCCCGCACGGATGAGGCGGTGGCAGCAACCGAGGGCATGGCGCTGGTGTACCGCGAAGAATTCATCAAGGCCGTTTTCTCCTCCTGCTGCGGCGGCTGGACGGAAAACAATGAAAATGTCTGGAGCGGTCCGCCCGACCCAATGCTGCGGGGCGCATCGGATCTGCGCGTCTTAAATAACGGAGCGTCTCCTTCCGCCAACCTCCGAGGCTGGCTGTCATCGTCCCCCGATGCTTGGTGCTCCGGGGATGCCACCGGATACCGGTGGCAGAAGCGGTACACAATCCAGGAATTGACAAAGATGGTCAACCAACGCCATAACGTGGGAACCCTCACCAACATCCGCGAAGGCGCGCGGGGTGTAAGCGGAAGGCTGAAATCCATTACAATTACGGGAAGCGCCGGGTCGGTCACCTTGGACAAGGAGTTGGCCATACGGCAGGCATTTGGCGGATTGCCCAGCGCGATGGTTATAATAGAGCCGGCATCCGGCAATGCGGCCGCAGGGTACACCTTCAAAGGTGGCGGACGCGGGCACGGCGTGGGAATGTGTCAACACGGCGCGCGGGGCATGGCCGCCGCGGGGCGTGGGTTCGAAGCGATTGTGGCGCGGTATTTCCAGGGCGCCGCGGTAGAAAGGACGCAATGATGAACGTCGAAGCGATTCGAAACAAAAAAGCGCGTTTTGTGATCGGACTCATGTCGGGAACCTCCTGTGACGGCATAGACGCCGTTTTGGTGCGCATCAAGGGAACCGGCCCGGGACTGGCCATGAAGTTAATCGCCCACCAGACCTTCCCTTATGACAACGACCTTCGGTTGCGCCTCCTTGCCGAACACATGACCGCCAAGGAAGTATGCCTGCTCAATTTTGAACTGGGTGAGGTCATGGCCGAGGCCTGCCTGGCCATGATGGACATTGCCGAAGACAACGAGGTGGAACCCGACTTCATATCGGTACACGGCCATACCGTGGGACACTACCCCCCGGGTTCCGGCGGCGACCGTATCGGAACGCTGCAGGTGGGCGAGACTGCGGTGATCGTGCAGCGTACAAAGATCCCCGTCGTATCGGACTTCCGCGTAAGGGACATGGCCGCGGGTGGCCAAGGCGCGCCGCTGGTACCCTACGCCGACTGGCTTCTGTTCCGGCGCGATGACCGCACCGCCGTATGCTTGAACATCGGGGGCATCGCGAATGTCACTGTCGTCACCCCCAGGTTCGAGGACGTGCTGGCTTTCGACACAGGACCGGGCAATATCGCAATAGACGGCGCCGTGCGGCTGCTCTCGAGGGGTGCGCGCGCTTTTGATGAAAACGGCGAGGCGGCCAAGCGAGGCAAGGTCATCGACGAGTTCCTGGAGTATCTGCTGAGTGACAGCTATTTCACCAAGGATCCTCCGAAAAGCACGGGCAGGGAGCGTTTCGGCGTGGAGGCCTACCTGCGGGACGCCCTCGCCAACCGGCGCGAACATGCCTATGAAGATTTAATCGCCACCGTCACCCAGGCGACGGTGCAGAGCATCACCGATGCCTATAGAAACTACGTGATGCCCAAGTACGATGTGGCGCATATGATCGTCAGCGGCGGCGGCGCCATGAACAACACCTTGATGCACAATCTTAAAGAAGCCCTGCCCGAGATAAAGATTTATATCAGCGACCGCATCGGCATCTCCTATGACGCCCGCGAGGCCATAGCGTTCGCCATACTCGGCAACGAAACCGTCTGCGGCACGCCCGCCAATGTGCCCCAGGCCACCGGCGCTTCCGAAGCCGTTGTCCTGGGAAAAATCACCCCCGTTTGATTAATCTCCGTGCTATGGTTAAAAAAAATGATAAAGACCCCGAAAAAGGGAGCCGGTTACCCATGGTCAATCCTGAATTGTTAAAGTTGCTGGTCTGTCCCGAGGACAGGACACCCCTGCATGAAGCGGGCCCCGAAGTGCTCGAGAAACTGAACGCCGCAGTCAAGGCGGGCGTCCTGCGCAACCGGGGCGGTGAACTTGTCACGGATCCCATCGAAGCGGGGCTGATTCGGGAAGACGGAAAATTCCTCTATATCGTGCAGGATGATATTCCGTTCATGCTAATAGAGGAAGCCATTCCCCTCGAACAGATTGAACAAGGGGAGTAGCGGAGGACGCGGGTGCCGGGAATCTTTCCTCTGAACGGCAAGGTCTCCGCATCGCGCGACAAAAAATATCGGCTATTGGCCATACTAACAATGCAGCGTGCTTCAACTGCTGTTTCAAGGCAATGCCTTATCGCTTGACATTCAGATAAAGATGGTGTTACATTGTATATACATTGTCTTTACGATCAAGGATGACGCGCATGCAGAAAAGATTGGTAAAACACGGAAACAGCATGGCATTGATTATTGAGAAGCCAGTTCTGGATTTATTGGGGGCTGACGCAGAAACACCTTTCGATATTACGACTGATGGCCAAGTTCTGGTATTGACCCCGGCACCCAATCCAAAACGGCATAAAGCATTCCGTGCCGCCCTTGAGAAAGCAAATCGCGAGTATTCCGAGGATCTCAAGCGGTTGGCAGAATAAATGAAACCCGTGCAATTCCTGACGCTGGCGGAGGTTCTTGAAATTCATCAGGACCAGATTGCACGTTATGGCGGCCACCCGGGCACACGCGATCTGAACCTGCTGAAATCCGCGCTGGCCATGCCTATGGCGACCTTCGGGGAACATTTCCTGCATACAGATCTTTATGAGATGGCCGCCGCCTATCTTTTTCATCTTGTTAAGAACCACCCTTTCATTGATGGCAACAAGCGGGTGGGCGCCGTGGCGGCGATTGTTTTTCTGACGCTGAACGGCTGCGGTTTTTCCGCCCCGCCGGGCCTCCTTCACGATTTTGTGACCGCCCTGGCCCGTGGCGAACACACAAAAGCGGAAACCGCCGTTTTCCTGCGTGAACACAGCGCGCGGACGTAGGCGGTTTTTCTGCGTCAGTCCAGATGAAACACTTCCCGCAGGGGCAGGGCAAGCGGTGAATTGTCGGGATTGGTTTCCATCAGATCCGCCATATACGCCCACCACTTTTTCACCACGGGCAGTTCCGGCAGCGCGTCCACGGTATTGTCATCCGTCAGTTTCTGCACGGCGAAGAGCGTGCCGGTCGCCTCGTCCAGAAAAATTGAGTAGTCCGAAACGCCCGCCCCATGCAGCGCGTCCGCCAGTTCCGGCCACAGTTCATCATGGCGGCGCTTGTATTCCGCCTCATTGCCGGGCCTCAGTTTCATGATCAGCGCATTTCGCATCATGCCAGTATTCCTTTCATCCACAGGGCATAGGTTTATCCGTTAAGGGTCATTTCAGAAACAACGGTTATTCCGCCAAGGTCATCCGAAATTTCGGGCAGACAAAATGGGCTCCGGCTCCCGGTGTCAGTTCCGCCCAATGGCGTTTTGTCACCGGCCCCGAAGTATCCAGATCATTTACCAGGATCGAAAATCCGAACGCGGTTCCCGGCGCAAGCGCCACCTGGGGAAGTTCCGCAGCCGGATAGGCGGCCTCATACACCACCCGCCTGCCCTTCCTGGACACACCCAGAGATACGGCGGTCGTGATGGAGTCCATGTGCTTGTCCGGCATATCATGGGCAAACACCTGCGGCCCCTTCGGCGTCAGGCTGAAACTCCAGTTGGACTGTTCAATCCAAAGTTCCACGCTGTCGGCCATCCAGATCACATCGCCATAATAGGGTTGATGGAATTCGTTGTCTTCCGACTCCACCGCTACATACAGGAACGACTCGTCCCACATGACCCTCACGGAAGCCTTTAGGTCCTCCGTGTCCAGCGGATCATAGCCCACCCCATACAACATCGGCAGCGCGGGCGCGTTCGCCCATTCAGAAAGATCTCCGTCAAGCACGACCTTGCCCCCCGCCTTCGACACCGTCACTGCAGGCGCCAGGTCCAGATCGGATTTCAACGTGACAGAGGTGCCGGTTTCCGCATCCTCCACGACGCCTTCAAGGGTGGGCGCAGGAAAGAAAAGAGGCCCGTCATGGCTCATCCGCGTCTTCAGGGCAACTGACTCTCCGGGCGCGATGGAAACAGGCAAATCCTTAACATCAATCCTCCAGCCGGGCGGGCTGGTCCAACGCAGCACAGTTTCCACCGGATGATTAAAGGGGTTGCGCAAAGTCCCGACGACCTCACGGTAAAAAGCGGCGTCCCAAGGGTGCGCCACCGTTTCCAGGGATAGCATTTCACGGAGGGCGCGAAGCCGGACGACCCCTTCCTCGGTAACCACGTCGGCCGGCATCACGCTACCCGGACGGACCACGGACCAGGAGACGTGCCCACTCCGAATTTTTACCCAGAGATAACAGAAAAAACCGCCTTCCTCTTCGGGCTCCCGGAATCCACCGCCTGCACTTCCCGCTATCACATAACGGACGCCATCTTTTACGCCGTAATCCTGGTAATAATGTTCGTGCCCTGCGAAAACGGCGCGCACGGGATATCCTTTGATGATGTCGGCTGTTGGCTGCCAGTCCCGCTCCCAGTTGGTCGCGAAAAAAGGCACGTGCAAAAAAATGAAGATGTGCTCCGCTGAACTTGCTTCCAGGGTGCGGCGCAGCCAGTCCCGCTGTTCCTGCGAGAAGCCGTCCGGGTCACCGGGCTCTTCGGTATTCAGCACCACAAAAAGGGCATTTCCCCTGGATACCGTGTAATACAGCGGACCCACGCGTTCCTCGTAAATGCGGATGACCTCCGCCTCATCGTTGACATCATGATTTCCCGGCACGGGGAAAAAAGGCACCTCCAATTTTCCGATATTCCCCAGGAACTCGTCCCACATGACACCCACCTCCCCCGCCGGACCGCCCATGATCATGTCGCCCGCGCACATGACCAAGTCCGGCCGCAACACATTCCATTCCGCGATCATGTCGAGAAACACCTGGGGCGTGCCCAGAAATGCGCCCGGTTGCGGGTCGGCGCACACCACGAAATCCACAGCCTCAGGACAAACCGGGGCGGCGTTTCCCAGTTTTACAAAACTGCCTTCCGTCAAACTCATGGAGAACGCGGAACATGCAACGGTTGATAATACCGTGAGCATAACAATCGTTCTGAAAACGAATACATTCATCAGAAAATCCTCTCAGTATCTATGGTTCGTGTCCCGCCGAGGCAGGGGCAGAAAGCCGCCTGATCAGCACACACAAAAGGATAAACATCTTGAAACGGTTGCCTTCTTAACAACCTGCTCAACCGGTATGTATGGTCCGGTCCTGTCGGACCGTTAAAACCTATGAAAGATAACAGTGAGGGGTACTATAAATGATTCCGTGCTTCATTGGCATTTTTTATCCCCATCCGCGGGACAAAACGGGAAAGATTTCGCAAAAGGAAAGTGCCGTGCGGCATAACCGCAACCAAAGTATCTTTTTGTAACTTATGTGCTTTTGATGGCCAGCAATGGTTTCAAATAATTGCCACGTAAGGCACATAAAACACAAAAGTTTATTGCGCTCACTTCTTCAAGACAACATAGGGAATTGACAGGTAGAAGACACAAGCATCCGCCAACCCCACGTCCTTATGGAAGATGAGTGCCGGCAGCCCGAATCACTGTGACGTCTCCGATTGGTCGGGGCGGCCTTCAATCACTGCCCCCGCAACAAAATCAACACACGACCAATAGCCCAAAGGGCTGAAAGCCATTAATTGGTGATCGGGCGAAGCGGCACCTCGGGGAAACGCTCTGAATTACTGAAGTACTTGTAGAAGTTCCACAGGAGACACTATTTGCAACGGCGTTTTGGTGAAATCGTCTGGATTGCGCGTCAGGATATAAACGCACCCCGCGCGTTCGGCAGATACGGCAACCACGGCATCCTCAAAGTCCCGTATCTCCCCTTGAATGGCCACATCAAGCACGTCATGATCGCACGGGGTCACCGTGAAATGTTCCAGCAGCCAGAGCACGGCTTCTTGTGCGGATTGGGGACTGCCATATTTCTTAAGGACATAGTAGAAAGTTGTTAATACGTGCGCGGGAATATGCCCTTCAACTGTCCCACGTAAGACATGGTCAACGCACGCTGCCGAGGCCTCATACCAAGGCTTGCGGTCCTGAAACACATCCAAAAGGATGTTGGCATCAAACATGACCTTCATGCTTGTTTCTTCAGCATGCCTTCCGCATATTCCGCACGCGCATCGGTGGCAGAAGGCAGTATGCCTGTAAATCGCTTTATATCGGGATGCAGGGCCTTTGGCTTCCTTTTATCCACAATCTCTACGCGCACAAGGGCCCCTTCCGTCAGCTTCACGGGATCATCCAATACTATCATTCCGTTTTGAATATGGCCTTTATAGGTCATCCTTAATTCTCCAACTTTCAATAGCTATCTTATCACACGGCCCGTATTGGAAAAAAAATATCATCGCGAAACGTTCCTCATGGCCTGCAGGAGTCCCGGTACCGGGATATGATAAAATAAAAAATCATCAGCATAAAGGATATACGCATGTCACCGAGAATCAATCCCTTTGTACAGGGAGGTGCATTGTTCCTTGTCGCGTGGTTAATGCTGTTTGGAGGATGCACCTATGTTCCCTTTGACTATACTGGCGCGGGCTGCGTCGAAGTGGCGGCGGTGCCGATCCCGGGTCAGTTCGGGTTTCAATTCTCCGATGAAACCCTGGGCTTCGAAGGCACAGTCATAAAGGCTGATCCGAATTCCGAGACGTGGAAACTGGACGGTGTGTTTAATTTCCCGACCCGTGGATATACGGTGGGTGAACCCGACATCGAGGTCCTGGGCACCTGGCCACAGGAGGTCTTTATCAGCATTCCCTTCTGGTCGCCGAAGGTGATCAGCTGGGTTTGCAATGCTGACACCGAAATCCCGGTCAGCGCGAAGATTTCCGCCGCGACCAACGCGCAATTTACAATAAAGATTTGCAACCGGCCCGAACCACGGTGCGGCAGTGAAGAACCTTGAAAGACGCCGCGCGGCGTGGCCGCAACCGAAGCGTCTTTGTAACTTCTGTGCCTTTTGTGGCAAGTGTTGTGTTTAAAATAAAGGTTTAAGCAAGGAATACAAATCTGCGCGGAACACACTAATCGCTTTAGGCGCTTAAGGCCATTTCGCTGACAATTAATTATGAGTTCATGCGGCAATTCCCAGAGTCTTAAAGAGGTCTGACATATGTTGTTGAACCGCGACATATTGCTTTTCCAAATTGCTTTTTGGTT
>JAAYBJ010000146.1 GCA_012730105.1 Candidatus Hydrogenedentota bacterium | reverse complement strand
GTTTCTTGGGCAAGTATGCCTTGCTGCACGGTTTATCCCTGTGGGCGTATTGCCTTATGACGAACCACATTCATCTGGTGGCGGTTCCAAAGGAAGAACATTCCCTAGGGCATGGGTTGCGGGATACGCATACCGTATATGCCATGTATTTCAACAGCCGCACCGCCCTTTCTGGACACGTATGGCAAGGCCGTTATTACTCCTGCCCCCTGGATGACGCGCACTTGTGGGCGGCGGTCCGGTATGTGGAACGTAATCCGGTTAAGGCGGGATTGGTTGAACGTGCTGAGGACTATCGCTGGTCAAGCGCGGCCGCCCATTGTGGTTTACGGTCTGACGCCCTGTTGTCCGTCGAATTTCCTCCGCAGGGAGTCATAGAAGATTGGTCCACGTGGCTGGCGCAACCGGAGGAAGAGGGCCTTGTGGCGCGCATACGCAAAGAGACCAGCACCGGCCGTCCCTGCGGTGATGCCGCTTTTCTCGACCAGATTGAAGCACAATTGAAGCGTTCTGTTCGTCCGCAGAAACGTGGCCCCAAGCCTAAGCGGATCACTGAATTAAATGCCTCTCAAACGACCTCAATGTGAGGATTTTAATACATGAAGTGCTTATTTCGCAGTCTGTCCCGAATGGCAATAAACAATTAAAATGGGTTCGTTGGGAAGCGAGGGACATTTCGCCATGACGCTTTACGTCCCCCATAAACAATGGAAATGGGGCCGTTCGGGGGCGAGGGACAGTCCTGTCTCGCTGCGCTCGCTGGGGACAGTCCCTGCGTTCCGAACTTATTTTCAGAGCAGACACCCCAAAAACACTGTTGTTATTAACCATGATAAGATCCAGGTGTCTGCGTTTTTGGGGAGTCAGTCCCTTCTTTGCTTCATTGTACACTACGATTTACGTCCAGCAAATGCCTTCAGCGCATGCAATTGGGGTAAGTCTCTTTTTTTGCTTCTTTGTATATACGCTTTACGACCAACAAATGCCTTCAGTGCGTGTCATTCTAGTGTTAAATTACCGGATCCGCGCGATTCAAGACCACCTGAAGGTTAAGACGGAAAAGGATACTTCCCGCCTGATTGAAACGTTTTTTGCGTATAAAATCGTGGAGGGCTATACTGTTACCAATTTGTAACCAGTTTATCCGGGTTTGGGCCATGTTAACCGCCTATGTGCTTGTTCTAAATAAGTCGTGGGTAGCGGTAAATGTCGCTCCCGCGAAACGCGCGTTGACGCTTCTCTTCCAGGGGCATGCCCGGGTAGTGCATCCCAAAGACTATGCCCTCTATGATTTTGACGCTTGGATTGCATTCTCCCGCGACAATGACGGTATCCCCGCCAAACGGTATGTGTACACCCCATCCAGTCGGATTCGATTGCCCGAGGTTATCGTATTGAATTCCTTCAACGGTTTCTTTTCGCCGGAGGTCCGGCTTTCCCGTCGGAATATTTTCGCGCGCGACAAGAATGTCTGCCAGTATTGCGGTCATAAATTTCCACGCACGGATCTAACCATAGATCATATTGTGCCCCGTTCGCGCGGCGGCAGCGACAGCTGGGAGAACCTGGTCCTGGCATGTTCCCAATGCAACCTGAAAAAACGTGATCTGACCCCGGACGAAGCGGAAATGCCCTTGATACGCAAACCCGTGTCGCCCCGTTGGCTTCCGCGTTTCGATTCTCCGCTCCCGAAGGAAGAACTTCACTCTTGGAAACGTTTTGTCGATCTGGCGTATTGGAGCAATGAACGTGTCGAATAATGGATTCTCATGTCGGCGATTGACATCTTACAATACCTGAATTACCTCCGGGTGGAGCGGAATTTTTCCAAGCATACCTTGCGTGCCTATGCCAACGATCTGGGTATGTTTTGCGACTACGTGGAGAACGGCGTGAAGGCCTTGCAGCGCTCGCCGGACGACATCCGGTCCCCGGCCACGCTGGACGCGCTGAAACGGGCCGGGAAAAAAGAAGTCCGTTCTTTCCTGGCGCACCTGCAGACCTCGGGCGACTCGGCGCGTACTGCGGCGCGAAAACTGGCGGCGCTCCGTTCCGCCTATACGTATTTTCAGCGCATGGAACAGATCACGGTAAATCCCACGGAGGGGCTGCGATCGCCGCGCCTGTCCAAACCGCTTCCTGACGTGCTGTCCATACCGGAGGTAACGGCATTGCTTGAGGCGCCGGATCTTTCCACGCCCCTGGGCAAGCGGGACCGGGCAATCCTCGAGGTGTTGTATTCCTGCGGCCTTCGCGCCGCGGAACTGGCCGGTCTGCGCATGACGGATGTTTTTGCCGACCAGCAGACCCTGCGCGTGCTCGGCAAACGCAAGAAAGAACGTGTGGTGCCCATTGGCATGTACGCCCTGAACGCGCTTCGGGACTATCTTTCTTCCCGGCATATGCTGGGCGCCCCGGAACATTCCATTGTCTTTATCAATCATCGCGGTGGCCCGTTGACGACCAGAAGCATCCAGCGCATTGTGGAACGCTACGTGCTCCTCACGTTACCCACCCGCCATGAAGTATCGCCCCATACGCTGCGCCATACCTTCGCCACTCATATGCTGGACGCCGGCGCGGACCTGCGGGTGGTGCAGGAAATCCTGGGGCATGAAAGTCTTTCCAGCACCCAGATTTACACCCATGTCAGCATTGAACGGCTGAAACAAGTGTACCGTGACGCCCATCCCCATGCGTAAGATCAGTTTTTTTTCTTTGCCGACCCGGTTTCCTATTGTGAAAAGACACCCGTTTCCACTACACTCCGTCTATGGAATCTTTGGACGCTGCACATGGAACATGAAGATATTCTAAATATTCGCAACCTCTCCGTACGATTGGATGGCACCCAATTGTTTCGCGGGGTGTCGCTTGCCGTCAACGTGGGGGAGAAGATAACGATCACAGGTCTGTCTGGTTCAGGCAAATCCACTCTGCTCCGGTGTGTCCTGGGTTTTGTGCCCTTCCAAGGCGAGATTCTCATTGCTGGAACGCCGCTGAACGCCCGCACGGTGTGGCAGTTGAGGCGGCAGCTGGCCTATGTCGCCCAGGAACCTGAACTTGGCGACGGCACTGTTCAAGCGTTGCTGGCCCGGCCATTTTCGTACAAAGCCAACCAGGGCCTCGCGTATGGTCGCGAAGAAGTGGACCAGTTGTTTGAGCACTTTCGATTACCCCTGCCTTTACTACACAAGGACATAACCAGCCTTTCCGGCGGCGAAAAGCAGCGGGTGGCCTTGATCGGCGCCTTATTGCTGCGACGGCCCCTCCTCCTGCTGGATGAAGCGGCGTCCGCGCTTGATGGCGAGGCCAAGAAGCAAGTGCGCGCCTACCTGTCCAGCCGGGAAGACCTTGCCATCGTGTCCGTATCTCATGACGTGCGTGATTTCGTTTTCAACGGCGGGGTGTATCACCTGCCCGACCTCGCGACAGGAGACTCATGATGGGTGCGTCGGATATCAGTTACTGGCAGCTGGCGTTGGGATACGGACTGCTGATTTTTCCCATGGCCGTGTTCCTCTGGCACGGCGTCCCCTTGCTGGGAGACACTTTCATGGGCGTCCTGCGCATGACCGTGCAGCTCCTGTTTATCGGTTTCTACCTGCAGTACGTGTTCCGCTGGAACAATCCCTGGCTGAACATAGGCTGGATTGCGGTCATGGTCCTGGTCGCGGATGCTTCCATTGTTCGCGGTTGCGGACTCCGGGCCCGTATTTTTCTGTTGCCCCTTTCCCTTTCTCTCCTGATGGGCGTGCTGGCGCCCCTCCTCATTTTTGTCCTGGTCATTATCCGACCGGACCCGCTTTTTGACGCCCGCTATGTGATCCCCATTGCCGGCATGATATTGGGCAATTGCCTGCGCGCGGACATTGTGGGCATACGCGGTTTCTATGAATCCCTCCATAAACGGGAAAAGGCCTATCTCCACGCCCTCGCGTCAGGCGCCCGTCTCCACGAGGCGGCCCAACCGTTTTTACGAGATGCCCTGCGGGACGCGCTTGCCCCAACGATTGCGACCATGGCGACCATGGGCGTTGTCTCCCTTCCCGGCATGATGACCGGCGTCATTTTGGGCGGTTCCGATCCCGCCACAGCGATCAAATATCAAATCGCCATCATGCTGGCCATTTTTTCGGGCACCGCCATAACCGTGACCGCGGCGATTTACCTGACCCTGCACGGCAGTTTCACCCCCTACGGCGTTCTCAAGCGCGAAATCTTTGCCCGAATCGAGAAGTGAGCCTGTGTTTTCATCCTTCAACGGTAGGCTTAGGCCGGCTTGAACACAGCGTCAAGGGCGGCTTCAATCTGGGAACGCAACGCAACCTTGGGCACCACGCGTCTGTTGGTTACCCGTTCGATATCCTCTATCGCGACCAGATCCATGGGGCTTTCCATGGCCACTTCAATTTCTTCGGCGTCGGCGCGCACGGGGATGCAGTGTTTCATCCTGGCGATCTTTTCCGGAAGCAACGCTGCAGCCTCCGCGTCAATATCGATGCTTTCAAGGGACACACGCGGCACATCGCTCAACAAGGAAATTATTTCCGCCACATCCTGTTCCGGCACCATTTTTTTATTCAGCAAAATAGTCGCCAGGCCGGCTTCAGGGTGCATCTTTTGTGTCTGCATGGCCTCGGCCAGTTGCTCCTGCCGAATGATTCCCGTCTCAACGAGCGCGTCGCCAAGATTTTTCCGCTTTACCGAGGGCATCGTGTCAAACAGTTCCTTCCAGGAATGGCCGGCCGCCTCTTGGGGGCCGCTCTCCGGAACGGCGCTCTCCGGAACGGCGCTTTCCGGAACGGCGCTTTCCCGAGGCGCTTCCGCTTGCGGAAGATTGCGAAGACGCCTGATTTCTTCCCGGGCCTCCTCCAGATCACGCAGCACATCCGCCAGTTGTCGCGCCAAACCGGCCTTGGTCCCGTTCGCCATCTCCTGGTCAAGTCTTTCCTGAACCATATCCGCCCGTTTGCGTTCCTCTTCATATTTCAGTTCAAGTGCGGCAAGTTCCTCGGAAGTGGGGGCCTGTTTCAGCGTGTCTTCAAGTTGGATCAGTTTCCCGGAAAGTTCCTCCACCTGCACCCGGGCGGCATCCTTTTCAGAGAGAGCATCATAACTCGTCGCGCGCAATTCCTCCATTTCCTTGCGCACTTCTGCGAGGGCGGTGTTCATCTCCTGACGTTCCCCGTCGCTTATGCCCAACTGTGACGCAAGGTCATCAACCCGGGTACTCTTTTCCTCCAATTCCTCCCGAACCTGGCGTAACGCGGTTTCGCCTTCTTCTTTTGTTTTTTGGATGGCTTGATTGGCTTGCTGAAGACTCGCCTCGAGTTCCTGTACGCGTGATTTATAGGCTTCCACTTCGCCCGCAAGCGCCGCCGATTCCTTTTCCTTGCCGTCCGTCTGCGCCGCCAGGCCCTGTAACCGGACCTCAGCCTCTTCATACCTGGCTGTTTCTTCGGCGAGCGCGTTTTCAACGGCTGCCGCTTTCTCAAGGCCCTCCTCCAGGGCGGTTTTGCACTGTGCCAGTTCTTCTTTCAGGGAAACGTTCTGTTGTTCCAGCGCGGCCATTTCCCCACGCAGCGCTTCCATCCTGGATTCCACCTCATTACGCGCGGACTGCAACAGGTCCTGCTCCTCCTGTGTTCGGGACGCCTGAAGCGCCTGCAGTTCCTCCTGCAATTCCTTAACGCGCTTCTCATATTCAAGCACTTGATTTTTCTGCTCTTCCAACTGTGCCGTCACCGCCTGCACGCGCTCTTCCATTCTTGCCACTTCGCCGGAGTTGGTGTCAGACTGCGCCAGCGCCTGTTGCGCCCGATCTTCATGGAACCGCAATAAGTTGTTTTTTTCTTCAACCTGGCGTTCCAAGGCGAGCATTTGCGCGTTCAGCGCCTCATTGCCGCCCATTTTGAGATCAAATTTTCGTCGCAAATCGGTAAATCTTTCCTCAGACGCCTGCAATGCGGCATTTTTGCGTTCCAGCTGCATTTCAAAATCCGCAACACGCTGCAGGGCGGTGGCGCGATCCGCGGCCATACCCTCAATTTTTTCCTGCAGGCGCAGGATCCGCCGGCGGGCTATGTTGATTGTTTCATTTCTTTTCTCGAGGTTCTGTTCGAGTTCCTGTATATGCCGTTGAACGTGATTGTTCGGGGATTCCTGAATCTGCCGTTCAAGTTCTTGAATGCGTTGCCGCGCTTCCTCAAGAGCGTTTCCATCCTCAGACGCGGTTTCGTCGGCCCCATGCGCCCCGCTTAGTTTCTCACGAAGGCTGTCAAACAGGGACTGGTGCTCAGGGGATTCCAGTGAGCTTTCCTGTAACTCCGTCGTAACGGATTCCAGCATGGAATCCAGTTGTGCCCGCATTTTGGCCAGGTTGTCACTGATCTTTGCCTGATACGCCTCCGCTTGTTTTTTGCCAATAGCCACGACTTCATCCAGAATCTTTTGCATGTCCTGTTTCGACTGTTTTTCCGTCATGACAAGGTTCCCTCGCTACTGCTTTTGGTAAAGTTTCTGTTGGAATCGCGTCCAGCAGAGGGGTTAATTATTTACATGAAAAATAAAACTGCAAAACTCGAAATATTTTATAGTACCATAAGTCATGTATAAGTGCAAGCATCGTTTTATTGCTACGAAAGCAAATATTACTATGCGAACAGAAAACGCTCCAGAGATGATTTTAGACAAAGAGACGTTATGGACTTACTGGAGATATATAGACGGCAAAAACATTTCTGATTGCTGCATGCTTTCATTGCCGGCCGTCCTGTTGACCTTTTTCTTAACAGGCTTTCCGGTTGTGGTCATTATTTAAAGGACCCTATAACGCGGGGGCACATGAATTAAAAAACGTAAAGGTTCCAGACGGTTTAATTGGATTCAACTTTCTTTTCAGGCAACTCCAGCGAAGTAATGTCCGAGGCCACACGCGCGGCGAATCTGCCCAAGGCGACATTCATGGCGGTGGCAAAGGCTTGGGGGGTATCTTCCAGAAGCGGCTCTTTTTCCTTGATGGTAGCGGCGTACAGGGCGCCCGGCGCCAGGGCCTGCCGTAACTCAAGCCTTACTTCTAATTCAGCGCATACCGGTTTTTCGGTGCGGTTTTCCTGGTAAATTCTCAGATCTCCGGTAAGAAGCAGGTCTGGCCTGACCATATCCGCGGCGTTCCCCACGTCTGCAAAGCGTCCCACAGCCGCCAGCGCATCCGTTATTGCTCGTGTGACGACAATGGAAGGCGTTTCAGCCCATTCGTGCCGCTGCTGATAGCCCAGTTGGTTTTCATTATCCAAATACGCCATGGAAGGTCCGTAGGTACGCGAAGAAAACAACGGACGCACGCCCAGCGTATATTCCGTGGCAGGCGCTTTTTCTACGCGTATGTGTGGCGTAACCGTGTAAAAGTGAATCCGTTCAACGTCGGGGGTACTCAGGCATCCTGCCAGAAGCGGCAACATAAGACATGGGACCCAAGCAATTATAAGTTTATGCGACATGGATGTTTTCCTTCGCAGGCGTGTTAATCCTGCACCCGGCCCCGGCCTCGAATCAAGGCCGAGGGGTCTTCCTTAAGTTGATTAACCAGGATTCGTATGCTTTCCAGGGAGTCACTCAACTCCGTGAGGGTGCCGCGAAGCGCGTATTCGACATTGCCCGCTTTGTGACCGATATCACCGACGACCGTATCCAGATTCGCCACCGTGGTATCCATTTGTTCAGCCGTATTGGTAACCTGCTCCAACAGTTTATTCAACTGTTCCTGCAGCATGTCCACCTTCAGTTCTTGCCCCCGGCTGTTGTAGGTTTCCACCAGGGTTTCAATCTTCTTAATAAGCCGGTCCAGATCCTGGCTTCTATCCGTAATGGTTTCCACAAGGGTCTTGGCATGGGACCTGACATCTTTTACCGCCCCGGTGGCCTCGGTAACCAGGCCGTCCGTGTGCTCGACGAATTCATCTCCCTTGCCCACAAGATCGCGCACCTGGTGAACGATATCCCGCACTGCGGTGTCGTCGAGATTTTCCACCTGTATCCTGACTTTTTCGCCGATAACCGAGACATCTTTCAAGGTGCTGGACAAATCCTGCATGATATTGTTCAATTGTGAACTGAAAGCCTCTATGGTGCTGGGCTTACTGGGAATTTGGCTGAATTCGGGCAGTTCCGGCTTTTGCGGATCACCTCCGGCAAGAGAGATGGCCATGGTTCCCGCAGCCAGGCTGTAAATGACCAATTTCCCCTCCACCCCTTCATGAAGGGACACCTTCTCCGGATTGATTACCATTTCCACGTGCGCCAACTGGCTTTCCGTAACAAAAATTTCATGCACCTTACCCACAGGGACGCCGAGATACTCAACCATGCCGCCTTCATAAAGACCGAGCACGGATTCGTTAAATTCAATCCAATAAGACAGGCCCGGTTCCTGATAAATGCCCGTAACGACCAATGTCCCGACAACCATAATGCCGACACAGAGCAACAGGAACACGCTCACCTTCAGTTTTTGTCTTCGTGTCGCCACAGCATATATTCCTCTTGAGTATCAGCGTTGGTTTCAGTCCAGGTTCCGCTGTGAAATGAATTCATCGGGCTGCCTGTCAAAGAATTGGCGCAACCGTGGGATCTCGCATGCGGCCGCCTCGTCCAATGTACCACAAAAGACAACCCGGCCCATATCGAGCATCAGGATGCGGTCCGCGACCAGGCGAATCGATTCCAGTTCATGGGTAACGATAATAAAGGTGGTTTTCAGCAACCCCTTCATTTTGAGTATCAATTCATCCAGCCCCGCTGCCATGATCGGGTCCAATCCGGCCGATGGTTCGTCAAAATACACCAATTCCGGGTCCAATGCGAGCGCCCGGGCCAATCCCGCCCGCTTCCGCATGCCTCCCGACAGCTCTCCGGGCATCTGGTACTGCGCATTGGAGAGTCCGACCAGGCTTAGTTTGAAGCGCACCAGGTGGTCAATCAACTCGGGATCAACCTCCCCGAATTCACGCATGGGCATGGCGATGTTTTCCCCCACGGTCATGGAATTAAACAAACCGCTCGACTGGAAAGCGATACCTATGGCATGCTGCATCACACTGAGCGCTTCTTCATCCAGGTCGGCAATATTCCGGCCGTTAAAACGTATTTCGCCGCTGGTAGGCTTAAGCAGGCCGCACATATGTTTAAGCAGGGTGCTCTTGCCGCAGCCGCTTCCCCCGATAATCATGAAGATTTCACCCGGCCTGACGTCGAAGGACACTCCGTCCAGAACCCTAAAGTCTCCGTAATGGGTGATAAGATTTCTGACTTCTATGAGCGCTTTTTCCATGCAACAAGCCTGTTTCTTCGTACGTCAGCCAAGGATATAATAAAAAACGACGGCAAACACAATATCGATACAAATCAAAGAAAAAATATCCATCACCACGGCGCGGGTAGTCATCAACCCCACGCCCCGGGATCCTCCCGTGACGCGCAGTCCGTTATGACATCCGATCATAACAATAGCCACGGCGAAAAAGAGGGTTTTGAGCATCCCCTGGGTGAGATCATCCATATAGGCGGCCTCCATGGTTTGGGTGTACCACACCGAGGGTCGGAATCCCAATACCAGCACGCCCCACACGCCTCCCCCAAGGACGCCCGAAATCAAACCCAGTACCGCGAGACAGGGCAGCGACACGATCAGTGCCAGCAATTTCGGCGTTATCAAATATTGGGAGACATTAAGCCCCATGCCCCTCAGGGCGTCAATTTCTTCCTGTACGGTCATGGTGGCCAGTTCGGCGGCGATGGCCGCTCCCGTTCGGGCGGAAACCACAATGGCGGTCACCACCGAGGCAAGTTCGCGGGCGAAACCGATAACGATCAGGTTGGCCACATAAATCTGCAGGCCGAAAGACTCCACCTGTTTTGCCGACAACATGGCAATAATCAAGCCCATCAGAAAATTCATCAGACAGACGATTTTTATCGCGCGGACCCCCATTTCATGCACTTCATCCACGAACGCGTTGAAACGAAATCCCTTGCCCTCGAAAGGCGCGATCAGGGTCCAGTAAATCGCGTCCACGGACAGTTCCATGAATTGGCGCAATTCCGTTGCTGCGGCGATCAGCACCCCGCCAAGATTTTCGAAGATACCGGTCCTTTTCCGTGGGAGCGGGGGAGAGGAGGTCAGGGCGGGAGCGAGCAGTCGCAGGAAATCCGAGACGTCCCCGCGATCTCCCTGACATTCCAGGCGTGCATGATGTTTCCGCAAGAAATCGGAAATTTTCAGGAGCCACGCCCCCCCGGGAGAATCCATACACCGGGTTGCCGCCAAATCCAGCACAAGGCGTTCCGCACCCTTGCGCCAAACCCTCTTAACCTCCTTGTGCAGATGGGCGCCCGTATCTTGATTAAGTTCTTCCGGACCCTTCAGGTGAAGATCGCTCATTATGCCTCTTGGCTGTCGGTTTGCAACAGATTTAAGAACTCCGCTTCGTTAAGCACGGTCACCCCCAGGGCGCGCGCTTTATCAAGTTTGGAACCGGCATTTTCCCCGGCCACCAGAAAATCCGTTTTTGCGCTGATGGAACCGGAAACACGCCCACCCATGGCCTGTATGCGGCCGTGGATTTCCTCGCGCGTTCCCGATTCCAGGGTGCCAGTAACCACAAAAGACTTCCCCGCTAGATGCGGGTGGGGCGTATCTGGCATCGTTTTTTCGGCCGTAAAACAAAGGCCGGCCTTGCGCAGGCGTTCAATATGACTGCGGTTTTCCGGCACCTCGAAATAATCTACAATGCTTGCTGCCACGATTTCCCCGATGTCTTCCACCTCCGTCAATGCTTCCGGAGTAGCGGTCATAAGCCCATCCAGCGAATCAAAGCGCCGGCTGAGCGCCTGGGCGGTACGCGCACCCACATGACGAATGCCAAGGCCGAGCAGGAGGCGATTTAAGGGGCGAGATCGGGAAGTGTCAATCGCTTCCAGGATATTTCGGGCCGACTTTTCACCCATCCGCTCCAACTGAACCAGATCCGCCAGGGTAAGCGCGAACAAATCCGATGGAGTTTCCGCGAGTCCTTTTTCGACAAGTTGTTCAATCAGCGCGGGACCAAGGCCATCGATATCCATGGCGGCCCGGCTGGCGAAATGCCCCAGTTTTTCCTTGATTTGCGCCGGACACGCGGTATTCAGACATCGATAAAAAACCCCTTCCGGATCCTTGTGCACTCTGCTGCCGCACGCGGGGCAACAGTCCGGTGGCGGCACGGATCGGGCGTCCGCGGGTCTTTCTTCAGGGATCGCCCGAATGACCTGCGGAATAATTTCACCCGCTTTTTGCACTTCCACGAGATCCCCGATTCGCAAATCCTTTCGCGTGAGTTCCTCAAAATTATGCAACGAGGCGCGTTTCACGACGGTTCCGGCAAGCCGAGTCGGTTCCAGAACGGCCACCGGCGTCAGGGCGCCGGATTTGCCCACCTGCACCTGGATGTCCACCAGGCGTGTTCTGGATATTTCCGCGGGAAACTTATAGGCGATGACCCAACGCGGCGCCTTCGCGGTCGCACCCAGAAGCCGCCGCTGGTTCAAGTCATCCACCTTGACCACCATGCCGTCAATTTCATAGGCTAATTCATGACGTTTTTCCTGCCACACACTACAAAAGGCGATGACGTCATCAATGGTTTCGCAGTATGCCCGGTGCGGATTCACGGGAAGGCCGACGCGTTGCAGATAGTTCAGTATTTCCCTGTGCGTGGCCAAACCGGAAGCGCCCTCCACCACATCATAAAAATAGGCGCGAAGCCCCCGGCGGGCAACCTGGCGAGGATCCAGGAGTTTGAGCGTTCCCGCCGTGGTGTTGCGCGGATTCCGGAACGGCTCCAAGCCTTCCTTTTCGCGCTCTTCATTAATGCGCTCCAGTTCCCTGATCGTCATATAGATTTCGCCACGGACTTCCACGACACCAGGTGCTTTGACGGCCGGGGATTCGAAGAGATCTTCCGCGCCGCTTTCCGCTGATTCTTCGCGCAGCCGCAAGGGACAAGACCGAATGGTGCGGGCATTCGCGGTAATATCGTCCCCTTGAACCCCGTCACCACGCGTGGCGGCCCGGACCAGAAGGCCGTTTTCATAACGCAGGCTGACTGACACGCCGTCAATTTTTAATTCTACGACATAATGCGGTTCCACACCTTCCAGCCCGCGCCGGACTCTGCCGTCAAAATTACGCAATTCCGCCTCGTTATACGTATTGTCTATGGAAAGCATGGGGACGGCATGCGCCACGGTTTCAAACCCCTGCGACGGCGCACCACCCACCCGCTGCGTCGGGGAATCCGGTGTGACGAGTTCCGGGTGCGCCTCTTCCAAACGCTGCAATTCGTAAAGAAGCGCGTCATATTCCTGGTCGGTAATTACCGGGGATGCAAGCGAATAGTACCTGTGATTGTGCGCTTCAATCTCGCGACACAAGGCCTGATGCCGCTGTCGCAGTTCGATTTTTGTTGATGCGTTGCCGGACGGCAAGGAGCCACCTCCACTATTTGAAAATAATTTTGTAACACGCCCGCGATTCATGGCAGTATGTAGGCGCCATGGTGCGATATGGGCCGCTTGGTATGTTACCATTAGACTGCCCGTGATTAAAATGGGACGAAGAAGCAACTGTTGCAGGAAATTTTATCACGTGGTGCGGATTGTAGCAAAGCCCGCGCCGAAAACCCGATAAAACAGAAATGGATTGCAGTATTATGGTGGACCTCACAAAGATTACGAGTTTGACCGGATGGCCTGAAATCCGCAAGAACCTGGAAGAAGTTTTCCTATCCACCCTCCAGGTTCCCCGCTATGAGCAAGTGGAATTACAAATCCGCGTCCTGGAGGAAAATGAAATCCACGGGTTGACCCGCCGCCAGATTGTCTTTTCAATCACCGATGTGGAATTGATAACGGCCTGGGTGTTTATTCCGGAGGGGCGGGAGGACTGCCCGGGTATTTTGTGCTGTCATCATGAAACACCCAATGGCAAGGACGAAGTAGCCGGCCTTGAAGGCAATGCCCGACTGGCCTTTGCCCAGCATTATGCCGAACTCGGCTACGTAACCCTGGCGATAGACGTGCCCACGGTCTGCAAACGGGCCAGTAATAAGCGTGAACCCTATGATACCCAGGCCTTTTACAAGGAGAACAAGAATATTTCCTTCGCTGGCAAGATGCTGGCGGATCATCGGCGGGCTCTTGATGTATTTTCGGAACTAAAACGCGTTGACCCGACACGCATAGGCGTTATCGGTCACGGACTGGGAGGGTTGAACGCGCTTCTTCTCGCCGCGTGCGATGACCGTATCCAGGCCTGCGTTTCCAGTTGCGGCTTCACCCGCTTCGCCACGGACAAAAACGCGGGCAGATGGCCGGACCTGGAGCATTTGACCCTCTACCCGCAGATAAAGAAACTGGCCTCCACGGGTAAATTCCCCTTCGATTGGGAACATATCCTGGCCCTGGCCGCGCCGACGCCGGTTCAAATCATCACGTCATTGTCCAACGCGCTCCATGACAATCCAAAGAGTTGTCAGAAGGCCGTCACCTCGGCGGCGAAAATTTACAAGCTTCTTGGCGCTCCCGGCGCTATAGACCACTTTACCCATCATGACGGCCACGCCGTCGCCC
The DNA here is from genome assembly GCA_012730105.1 of Candidatus Hydrogenedentota bacterium. Taxonomy (GTDB): domain Bacteria; phylum Hydrogenedentota; class Hydrogenedentia; order Hydrogenedentales; family CAITNO01; genus JAAYBJ01. The sequence goes on along the minus strand of JAAYBJ010000146.1, from coordinate 53,495 downwards.
CTGAAACCATCGAGGTGGCCGATGAATGGTTTGAGCGCTGGCTGTAGTCCCGCGGTCAAGATGCATTCTTTAGCGGGCTTAACTCAACCACGCTGAAACGAAAGGATATTTATGCGTCCGGAAAGTCTGGAAAGCATCCAACGTATCATTGACAACGTGGAGCAGGTGGTGTTCGGCAAACGGGACGTGGTCAAATTATGCGCGGTAGGCCTGCTTGCCCGGGGGCATCTTCTCATAGAAGACGTTCCCGGTATCGGGAAAACCACGCTGGCGCAAAGCCTGGCCAAATCCGTGGATTGTTCCTTCACCCGGATTCAGTTCACCAGCGACATGCTTCCTTCGGATGTGCTGGGTGTGTCCATCCTTAATCCCAAATCCAATGAATTTGAATATCGCCGCGGACCCATATTCGCCAATTTCGTGCTGGCGGACGAAATCAACCGCACCCCTCCGAAAACACAAAGCGCCCTGCTGGAAGCGATGAGCGAGTACACCGTTTCCGTGGATGGAACCACCCATGCTCTGCCCGCGCCCTTTATGGTCATTGCCACCCAGAATCCCATTGAATATGAAGGCACCTATGTCCTACCGGAATCCCAGATGGATCGTTTTCTCCTGCGCGTAAACATCGGGTATCCACCCGAGGATGACGAGCGCCTTGTCATGCGCCGTCACGATCCGCTGAAAGCGATCGCCTCCCTTAAACCTGCCATCACCGCCTCGGAACTTGTTGTTCTCCAGGAAGAGGCCGGGGGGATAACCGTGGAAGCGTCCGTCGAACAATACATCCTCGATATCGTGCGAAGCACCCGCGAACACGACCAGGTTCGTCTCGGCGCAAGTCCGCGCGGCGCGCAAGCCCTCTTTGAGGCCAGCCAGGCCCGCGCCATGATAGAGGGCCGCGACTTTGTAACGCCGGACGATGTCAAACTGCTCGCCGGACCTACCCTGGCACACCGGTTGCTTGTAAAGTCCCGTGGGGCTGATCTCGCCGCCGCCGGGCTTGAACGGGAGCGTATTGTTCGCGAGATCGTCAACGGCACCAAGGTTCCCGTCTAACCATGCGGCCCAATTACGGCAGAGCGGTCCATGGGCGCCTGACCCGTTCAGGATGGATCATGCTGCTGGTATTGTTCCTGTTGCTGCTTTCCGCCTGGAATACTGGCGAAAACCTGCTTTATATCGTATTCGGCTGCGTGTTTGGCATGTTTTTTCTCTCCATGGTCGCGGGACGATGGTCTTTGCGGAAAACGTCCGTACGGCGTGGAGCCCCTTATGCGGTTTTTCGCGAGGAACCTTTTTCCTGTACGGTCCATATTCAAAATCACAAGCGTATTGTGCCTTCGATCTCATTGCGCATTCAGCAACAGCAGGCTTCCGCAGGGTACATCCTGCGTATTCCCGCCCGTCACCAGGCCAGCACTTCCATAGAAAGCGTATTTTCCCGCCGCGGTGTCTACACTCTACCTCCATGTGAGCTTGTGACCCATTATCCTTTCGGATTTCTCGAACTGCGCCGTCGCTACGAAGACATCCTGGAGGTGCTGGTTTATCCCAAAGTCCGCCCGGCACGGTTGCCCGCCCTGGAATCCAGTTCCGGCATGCAGATGGTGCAGTCGCGAAATGTCGGCGAGGGCGATGAATTTTTCGCCCTGAGAGAATATAACCACGGTGATGACCTGCGTCTGATTGTGTGGCGCATCAGCGCGCGCCTGGGCAAGTGGATGGTCCGGGAAATGGGCATCGGCAACGCCCGTATCGTCACCTTCGTTCTGGATACCCGCAAAACAGACGCCCCTGACTATGAAGCCGTTTTTGAAGAAATGATCGATCTGGCGGGTTCACTGATGGTAACCCTTTTAAAACGCCAATACAGCGTGGGATTGTATACGCCTGAGCGGTCCCTGGAATGCGCTAAAGGCACCGCCCAAGAACAACACATATTGGATTGCCTGGCCCGCATCAATCCGGTTGACGCGTCTTCTTATCCGGACTTCGATGTGCGCGTCAGAAGGCTGCACTCGGAGGCCGTGCGTGTCATCGGCATGACTCCGGACATCTCCTTATGGGGCACCGCCGATTCCCTCTCGGGGGTCTCCGTTTTGGACCCGGGAAGCGTTGTCTATGCGTAGGCAGGTGACCGTAAATTTGTGGGCGGCCTCTGCCGCGCTGGTATTTGCCGGTTTCATGGCGCTGGGATCGGTGCCCCTGTACGGAGCGGGCCTGTTGCTGATCCCCCTGGTGCTGTTGCCCCTGGCGCCGGTGGGTGCCTTCCTTGAAAGGCGGTTTTCTTTCTGGCGCACTCTGCGCAAGGGTGCAGTAATCGCTTACCTTCTTTTTCTTCCCTTTTCCCTGCAGTTATTCGGGTTGATGGATGCTGTTATCCTGCTGGTTATTTTTATTCAGGCGTATCTTTTGCTTGGTGAAAAAAACGCACGGGTCTATTACGAGCTTTTTTTGATGTCTTTCTTCCTGCTTCTTGCGGCTGTAGTACAGGACCCGGAATCAATGGTGGCCATTGCGCTTGTCTTGTATGCCGTAAGCGCAGTGTGGGCCTTCACCACTCTCCAAATGTATGTGGAAATCATCGGCAATGACCGCCTTTCCACTCCCGAAATGATATCCCTTAACAAGGATGCTGAAAGCGCCCGGGTCGGCAATGTTTTTGATTTCGGACTCTACCTGTCCCTTGTCGTCCTCTCCATGCTGTCCATCCTGCTGACGGTCGTCGTCTTTCTGCTGACGCCCCGCGTCGAGGCGGGCTGGCTGGGCAGAAGGGATGCTCAGCAAGCGGTGACGGGCCTATCTGAAACAGTGCGTCTTTCCGGGTCAACAAACATCAGCGAAGACCCCAGCGTCATTATGCACGTACGTTTTCCTGATGAAGAGGAGGGGCTACTGGCGCCGGAAAGTCTGTTGTACTGGCGGGTGACCACCTTGCCCCGGTTCTCCGCGGAAGAATGGTCCCGCCGAGGACTGCAGGGACATTATGAACCTGCCATCCAGGCTTCTCTGAACCAGTCCGGACGCGGTTGGGGCGCCAGTCTTCAGGAGACAAAACGGTTTCAGCGCGCCCATTCACGAAGTATTCGCCAGGTAATCTACATGGATAATGTGCCGGCACAAGGGATACCCTGCCTTGATCTTCCCTATGGGGTACGCGTCCTCGGGGAAACGTCCTACACGCGGGTGTTTTGGGATCCGGGAGAGGATTTCACACTGTCCCTGGAAACACGGGGTACGCGCAGCCTGCAATATGAAAGCGTGTCCGATGTTCTCTCGCACAGCGAAGAAACGCTGCGGGCCGCCCCGCTTGAATATGACTTTGTGGCGTCTCGGGACTACAGCCTGCTGACGTATCACGAATTGCTTCCCGAAACCCTTGCGTTGACGCGCCGGCTCACGGAATCCAGTCCTTCGCCCTATGAGAAAGTCCGGGCCCTGGAGGCATGGTTGAGCAGCGACGCATTTGTCTACTCCCTTGATGTGCCGCCCCTGCCGGCCCGCAACAGCATCGACGCGTTTATCAACACCATCCGAAGCGGACACTGCGAGTTATACGCCTCCGCCCTTGCCATGATGACGCGCAGTCTGGGCATACCCGCGCGCGTGGTAAGCGGTTTCCGGGGAGGAGACTACAGTCCCGGAGACCAGGCCTACATGATACGGGCCAGCATGGCCCATCTGTGGGTGGAGGTTTTGCTTAAGGACATCGGTTGGATACGATTAGACCCCTCGCCGCGTTCCGATCTCTCCCCGACCGGCCTGGGGCGCGTCAGGATGGCCTGGTCGTCTTATGTCTTAAGAACCAAGATGTTTTGGTTTCAGCGGGTCATAGGCTTCCGCGGCGGTCTGCGCCTGGACCAGTTGTTCCGTTTCCGGCCCTGGAACTGGCGACCACAAGCCCAACACGCCGCACCGGAAACGGAGATGGTCAACGCACCGGTCCAAGAACAGTCTTTCACTTATTGGGGGATTGCGAACCACCCGAGTACGCAAGCGCTGGCGGCAGTGTCAATTGCGGCGGGAATTCTTTTTCTCTGGCGCCGTCACAAAAAAAGAATCCCGCGCGGCGCCGTTCTCACGCGCGACCAGGCAAGAATACGCAGCCTGTACCTGCGTTTCATGAAAATGGCGGCCGCGATCGGTGTCAATTGTGATAACAAAAGCGCCACGGAAATCTGGAACGCACTGAAGGAGATGCCCCTCGCAGACAAAAAACAGGTGCATGCCTTCATTCAGGCATATCACCAGGTGCGTTTCGGAGGAAGGCCCTTTGGAAACGACGCGCGTAAAGCGGCCATACGCCAATTGCAGGGCTTGAAACTGCGCAATGGGGAAGAAGAATAATGGCGGAGGGTGAGGGACTCGAACCCACAAGGCCGAAGCCGCCGGTTTTCAAGACCGGTGCATTACCAATTATGCTAACCCTCCATGCAGAAAAACCGCTGTGTTCGCTATTATAGTGATGTCCGGTTGACAATGTCCAACAGGATTCGCCCACAAGTATGCCAGACAAACCCGGGCAAAGAACACTGGAAAATGGGGGTAATCCTATGTTATACTATTTTCTGTTCGGCGGTGTAGCTCAGTTGGTTAGAGCAGTGGAATCATAATCCACGTGTCCGGGGTTCGAATCCCTGCACCGCTACCAGGTATAATACCCAGTAAAAACCCTGTAAAAATTGACTGAAACAGTTTTTACAGGGTATTTTTATTTCGTTTTGGCAGGAAGCATTTTTGTGCTACCGTTTTTTGTTCCCCGTGTTGCCTTGAATTCCGCAGCGAAAGCCGGAGCGATATCGACCCGAAGACTTTAAAGTCAAGGAGCGTTTCCGGAAACGGGGATGTAGTCCCGGGCAATTCGAAAACCATAGGTATCCATACGCGCCCCAGGTTCCGCGGAAGTCCGGGAGGTCAGCGTGCATTGCTCCTGGTAAAAACTCCAGGCGCCTCCTCGAAGCACTTTATAAAGGCCGGTAGGCGGCCCCATGGGATTGGTCACTTGGGTAAGCCCGGATCTATCGGCAACATACCAATCCTGCACCCATTCCCACAGGTTCCCCAAGGTGTCATAGAGCCCCCAGGAATTGGGGCGTTTGCCGCCAACCGGGTGCGTTCGGCCGTTACTAACCCCGGAATGCCAGGCATACTGGCTTATGCCTTCGCGCATATAGGTATTGATGACTCCGGAACGGGCAGCATACTCCCATTCCGCTTCCGTAGGCAGTCGGAATCCCCCTTCGGGAATCCGTTTGTTAAGCCGGTTAATAAACTCCTGACAGTCTTTCCAGCTGACGTTATCCACCGGTAGATTGACGTCACCCTGAAATTTGCTCGGATTGGCACCCATCACCTGCATCCATTGTTTCTGGAGCACTTCATAACGTCCAATCCAGAAACCCAACGGCAGCCAGACCTGTTTTCCCCGCTGCTTGTTATTCCGCTGTTCCCCATGAAAAGACTCTGAACCGAAATAGAAAGTCCCTTCCGGTATCCAGGCGAGTTCCAGGGATACCCCGCCTCCGAGAGACACTTCATCGGTTTTTCCTGCCTCCATCTTTTTGTAAGGCCTCGTTTGCGCTTCATCAGTTATCACAGCGGAGGCGTTTTCACCCTCTTCTTGACTGGATGCGGAAGGTTCCTCGGTTTCAATTACGCTTTCTCCGGGCGCAACAACAGCCCCAGCCGAAGTTTCACTTGGGGCCTCACCTTCCGTAACGATCACATTCCGTGAATTCTTAACCTGCTGAAAAGCCTGATCGTAGTATACTTGGGCTTGGGCATAGAGCCGTGCGGCCTCCCCGCCTGTCTCTTGTGCTACAGCATCAGTGTACGATTTTTCCGCCTTTTCCCAAAGTTCCGCAGCATACTGTTCTGACCTGGCCGCGGCAGCCTGACGGCGCGCAGCGTCCGCCGACTCGCGGGCCTGACGCACTGTCAATCCGCCCCTCTGCATAAAGGAATAAATCCCCCCTTCTCCCAAAGGGAGTTGCCAATCCAGTCTCCAATATAAAACAACAAATAGCAGCACGCCTGAAAGAAAGAGCAGTCGCGGTATCTTTTCGCACAACTTGCCATATCGCCCTGTTTTTTCGGGGGCTTCTGCGTCAACATCAGTTTCCCGCCTTTCTCCGGACTCCAGGAATCTTCCCTTCTGCCACTCCGTAAGCATCTCACTGGCGCTGTGGTAGCGATTTCCCGGAGATTTCCTGAGCGCCGTAAGAATCACACGAGACAGATTGACTGAAAGTTCGGGATTATAATCCCTCGGATTTGGGGGGCGAGTATTCGCGTGAGCATGCAACACTTCGGTATAGGCGCCCAGAAAGGGCAGTTGCAGCGTAAACATCTCAAACAAGGTGACACCGAGACTGTACAAATCCGCAGCCGGACCCGGGGTTCCGAAACGTTCCGGGTCAATTTGTTCCGGCGCCATATAGGCGGGCGTGCCCAACCCCGCGCCTTCAGTAAATGTCAGCGCGGTCACGGCGGAAACCAGGTTGGCATCGATACGGGTCCTGCCAATACCGAAATCCATCAACTTCGCATTGACATTTCCCAAACTATCACTCTGAATCATTATGTTTCCCGGTTTAATGTCAAGATGCAGAATGCCTTTGCCGTGGGCATAATCCAGCGCTGTCATACACTGGGTCGCAATTTCATAAGCAATATCCGGGGTAAGAATCATCGGCAATGATTCATCGCGCTCTTTTGACAGGCCTTCCGGCCCTTTTGACTTATAAATCTGCACGGTACGGTTGATTATTTGTGAAAGCGTTTCTCCCGGGGCATACTCCATCACGAGCAAGGTCTTGCCATCCATTACCTGACGATCTATCAGAGAAACAATGTTGGGATGCTGGCCGAGATGCGCCATCAACCGGCATTCATTTTCAAGGCGCTTCACAATATCCAGGCGGCCGCCCCATTCATCGCGCAGCACTTTGATGGCCACCTTGCGTTTCAGATATTCATCATCAGCCAGGTACACGTTTCCCATGGCGCCTTCGCCCAGGAGGGAAATAATACGATAGCGTTCACCGACAACAGTATTTGCGAAATCCTTGCCAAAAAGGTCCGGCATAAATACGACTTCCTCCTTCACTATCCTCGAATAAAATCCTGGCTTTTTTTTCTTCCACTCGGTATTTAATAAATTTAACCCATTCGTGTAGGCTAGTAAGAATCCTATGGGATTATACCGTAATTTTATCTATACGCATTCATTACTGGAGACGATAATGTCAAGAATATTTTAAAGATTATATCATAATCTTTGAATTTTTTTCGTTTAATATTTTCAAGTTATTGGAATTACTATCATTCAAATGGTCCTAAATGTTGAATATTTTACCAAGTGCTTTTTTTTCAGATACGATCACGGTTCTATAAAATCGCAGACCTATACGTATCAAGAGTGGAGGCCTTACTTACAGACTGATTCACTTATGGGGCGGCAACTGGCGCCCGACAGACTTCCGATGGTTACGCTGAAGACGGCGTCTATGACGCCATACTCCCGTAAAATCCGGTCTGTTCCTCTTAAGCATCTGTGGAGATGTCGACATCAACAAGCACGCGCGACTCCCGCATCGTTCTGTTTATATGCAAATGCTTGTGTTACTCTTCAGAGTATCCTTGCCCATCCTAAGCGTTGTGCTTTTTTTGAAACATTTCATCCTTAAATGCTATCCTACTGAAAAGCAAGTGCAAATCTCCTTATGGCAGTACGATTATTCAAATCCATCACAATTCAGACGGGGTGGAAGTTCTGTATTTGGGTCAATATACCTAACGGAAAGTATATAACATGGCCATCGTAAAATCAGATGTTTCCTTCATCGAAAACGTTGTCGCAAAGTATCCGACCACCAAGGGTGGTATTGTTGCCATTCTTCAGGAAATCCAGGAGCGCGAAGGTTATCTATCGCCGGACGCGCTGGATGAAACTGCACGCCTGACGGGCATATCCGTCAACGAAATATACGGCGTGGCCACATTTTACAGTTTTTATAAATTTAATCCACCGGGACGGCATGTCATTCAGGTGTGTCTTGGAACGGCCTGCCATGTGCGCGGCGGCTCAAAAATTCTTAAAGAGTTGGAACGTCTCCTGAAGATTAAAGTGGGGGAGGTAACTCCGGACGGCAAGTTTGAACTAAACCGTATTGCCTGCCTCGGTTGTTGCGCTCTGGAACCCGTGGTCGCCATTGACGGCAAGTTCTATCCCCGCGTAACTGCCCGCAAGCTTCCGGCCATTCTGGCCGAGTATCAAGACTAACAGGAACAGCACTATGAACGTCTTTGAATACAACTACGCCGATGCCCTGACGGAGTGGAATCAGATAGAAAACAGCGATGTTCCGGTATTTTTTGTAGGCGCGGCCACGTGCGGCCGCGCCGCAGGCGCGGATCAAGTCTTAACAACACTGCGAGGCGAGATTAAACGGCAAGGCATCAATGCCAAGGTCATTGAGGTGGGGTGCCTGGGCCCCTGTTATCTGGAACCCCTGGTTATTGTGCACAAGCCCGGCGCACCGCGCATCTGTTATGGGAACGTGGGGCCCCAGCAGATACTGGCAATTTTAAACAAGCATGCGTATGGAAACGATCCCTGCGCGCAATGGGCGCTTGGAATACTGGGCGACGGCACGACCGATGGCATACCGAAGTTTTCCGACCATGCCGTAATGCGCGACCAGGTGCGGCGAATTTTCCGAAACTGTGGCATTATCGACCCTGAGAATTTTAATCATTATCTTGCCCGCGACGGGTATCGCGGCTTTTTCCGTGCCCTTGAAATCGGTCCAGACAAGACACTGGAAGAGGTAAAGAACTCAGGGCTGCGCGGCAGGGGCGGCGCCGGTTTTCCGACCTTCAAGAAATGGGAATTCTGTCGAAACAGCCCCGGTGAAAAGCGCTTTCTTGTTTGCAACTGCTCCGAGGGCGACCCCGGCTCCTTTATGAACCGCACCCTGATAGAAGGCGACCCCCATGCCGTTTTGGAGGGTATGCTCATCGCCGGCTACGCTATGAATGCCACGGGGGGCTATATTTATTGCGGCGTTGAGTATGCCACCGTGCTTAAGCGCCTGAAACTTGCCATTCAGCAGATGCGTGAAGCCGGCCTGCTGGGTGATAATATTGTCGGGTCAGGATTTTCCTTTGACATCACGGTTAAACGGGGCGCCGGCGCGTATGTGTGCGGTGAGGAAACCGCCCTGATCGCCGCCATTGAAAGCCGGCGCGGCATGCCGCGTCCCCGTCCGCCTTTCCCCGCGGTCAGCGGATTGTGGGGCTACCCAACGAACATCCAAAACGTGGAGACCCTGGGCAACCTTCCCCTGATTCTGCGCAACGGCGCCGCTTGGTACACCGAATGCGGGACGGAAAATAATAAGGGAACGCGCTCTTTCGCGATGGCGGGCAGCATAAAACGCCCCGGCCTGATTGAAGTACCCCTCGGCATGCCCCTTATGGACATCATCTACAAAGTGGGTGGCGGCGCTCCCATGGGCCGCGCGGTTAAGGCCGTGCAGACGGGTGGTCCCTCCGGCGGCTGCATTCCGGCATGGCGCTTTGATCTGCCCGTGGAATATGAGGCTTTGGCCCAAGCGGGCAGCATCATGGGGTCCGGTGGCATGATCGTGCTTGACGAACAGACCTGCATGGTGGACCTTGTCCGGTATTTCCTGACCTTTACACAAAATGAATCCTGCGGCAAGTGTCCGCCCTGCCGCGTAGGTACGCGCGCCATGCTGTCGCTGGTGACCAAGATCACCGAGGGTAAAGCAGACCTGAACGATCTAAAGACCCTGGAAAGCATCGCGCTTACGGTTAAAAACGGGTCCTTGTGCGGACTTGGCCAAACGGCTGCAAACCCGGTGCTCTGTACCCTGCAATATTTCAGGGAAGAGTATCTCGCCCATATCGTGGAGAAACGGTGTCCCGCGGGGGTATGTTCCGCTTTGACCGCCACTCCCTGCATGAGCGGATGTCCCGCCGGGGTCTATATTCCCGGTTTTGTTTCGCTGGCGGGGGAACGGCGCTTTGAAGAAGCCATTAACCTTCACCGTGAACGCAATCCTTTTGCCTCGGTGTGCGCTTATATATGCGCCCACCCCTGTGAAAACCGCTGCCAGCGTGCCGCGGTGGATGCGCCCGTTTCCATCCGTGAAGTTGCCCGTTACATGGTAAGTGCGGAAAAGGAAACGAACCGCCCATCCGGACAACCGAATCCTGACAACGCAGAACGCAAAGTCGCCGTTATCGGAGCGGGCCCCGCCGGTCTTACCGCGGCCTATTTTCTGGCAAGGTTAGGTTATCGTCCCGTCGTTTTCGAGGCGTCGTCACAGCCTGGCGGCATGCTGACACAAACCATTCCGGCTTTCCGGCTTCCCCGCGAAGCGGTCAACCGTGAAATCGACATGATTCGCAGTCTTGGGGTCACTATTGAAACGAACAAACCCCTTGGAAAAGACATTACCCTGAACACGCTTCGCGAAAACGGCTACGAAGGCGTTATCATCAGTTGCGGTTCCTCTATTTCTAAAAAGCTTCACATTCCCGGGGAAAACGCGGAAGGTGTCACTGATGCGGGCACGTACCTCTCCCTGTACAACAGAACCGGCACGGCACCCACGGGCGCGAAAGTGGTTGTTATCGGCGGCAATAACGCTGCCTTTGATGCGGCACGGGCCGCTAAGCGCCTGGGCGCAGCGGAAGTCACGGTACTTTACCGCCGCACCCGCCGTGAAATGACCGCCTATGAAGAATGCATTGACGACGCGGAACGTGAAGGCGTTACCATCACTTCCCTGGCGGGCCCCGTAGCGGTCAAAACCATTGAAGGCCACCTTAGCGGTATCACCTGCGTACGCATGGAACTGGGCGCGTTTGATCTGAGCGGCCGCCCGGCGCCCGTGCCTGTTGAAAACGGTCAGTTCGATTTGGACGCGGACCAGGTAATCATTGCCATCGGCCGGGATTCCAACACGGAGTTTTCCTGGGGCGAGCCGGGCCTGGAAACAGATGTCAGTGGTTTCATCCGTGTGAATTCCCAGACCCAGCAAAGCGGCATTCCCTGGATTTTCGCATGCGGAGAAGCGGCACAAGGCGGGGAATCGGTCATTGATGTCATTGCCTCCGGTGAACGGGCGGCTGTGGAACTGGACCGTTTTCTGACAGGCGCCTCACATGCGTTCTGGCGTGCCCAAAAACTTGTGGATACCGCGTTTGATATGACTGCGGAGCCTCTTCCGACTTCTCGCCTGGTAGTGGACCGCTCGCGCATTGAAAAACAAAAAGACAGTTTTGACGATACGTTCAGCGTATTTACGGAAGATGCCGCCGTGGGCCAGGCCCTGCGCTGCCTGCGTTGCGACTACTGCAAGGAACATCAATAGGATCCTTTTACGGGCCGCGTTTAATCGGCAACAAACAGGACAGTGTCTACATGGAACTTACAATCAATGGACAGCGGGTTTCAGCAGAAGCCAATGAAACCGTTCTCAAGTGCGCATTGAGGCACGACATTCATATTCCCCATTTGTGCACCCATCCGAGCCTGCCGCCCTTCGGCGCCTGCCGGATGTGCATGGTGGAAATTGAGGGCATGCGCGGGTATCCCACCGCCTGCACCACACCCGCCGCCGAGGGGATGGTGGTCCGCACAGAGACGGAGGCCCTTCGTGAACTGCGCAGGAACATACTTGGCCTGATGATGCTCGAGCATCCGAGCGCCTGTCTGCTGTGCGATCGGCGGGAGCAGTGCGAAGAATTCCGCCCATCCTCGGAAAAAGTGGGCCGTACCACCGGCTGCCACACCTGCAACAACAAGGAAGTCTGCGATGTCCGCAAACTATCCGAAGACCTGGGTTTCTGCCAGTTGCCGGTGCCCCCTCTTTACCACTTCAGGCCTCTTGAACGCTCGGATCCCTTCATCGACCGCGATTTGAATCTTTGTATTCTCTGCGGGCGGTGCGTGCGCGTATGCAAACACCAGCACGACACGTCCATTATTGATTTTGTGGGCCGGAGCAGTATCTCCCGCATCGGCGAGGCCTTCGGCCGCACGCTTCTCGAGGCGGACTGCCGTTTCTGCGGTTCCTGCGTTGATGTGTGTCCCACCGGCAGTTTGGCGGACCGCTATGCCAAATGGTTTGGCAAGCCGGATTCCTGGGCGGAAACGACCTGCATGTTCTGCGAAGAAGGATGCGCGCTTCATGTCGGCCTTGAAGACGGAAAAGCGGTAGCTGTTCGGGCGGTGGACGAGGACAAACCGCTGTGCGTACTGGGACGTTTCGCCACGGCGCCTTTTATGAACGGCACGGAAAGGCTGCGCGCACCCCAGATCCGCGTGGGTGATGTGCTGCGTGAAGTTTCCTGGGAAGAAGCCTTGACAAGGGCCTCTGAGAAGTTGTCAGCCTGCAAGGGGGGCGCTTTTGCCGTGGTATGCGACACATCCCTGACCCTTGAAGACCGCTATGTGCTGAAAAAATTCACGACCGATGTCATGGCCTCGCCCAATTTCATCATAAGTGTTCCCGATGGTAACGGCCGGGCAAAAGCCTCGCTTCCTGACGGGGTCACGGCCGTACTGACCACCGGTGATTTTCTCACCGAAACGCAACGCGATGCCCTGGACGTTCTTGTCGTTCAGGATTGTTATCCTTCAGCGATACTCGAAAAAGCCGATATCGTGTTTCCGGCAGCTCTTTTTACGGAAACTGAAGGAACCGTCCTTGACTGCAGAAATACCGCCAGGCCGTTGCATCGGTTGACAACGCCTCCCGGCCAAGCGAGGACGGACGGGGAGATCATAACCGCCCTTGCCGCCGCACTCAATACCTCCGGATTCCCCGGCAACGACCGGGCAACCCTCGCTGAAGCAGCCGGCATTCCCGAGGCCACGCTTTACAGCAAACGGGAATCCGTTCCCGCCGCAGCCTCCAACCCTGCCAAGCGGAGCGCATGGTTCCGGGGGCATAATCTTGCCTTATTGGTCGGCGGGCTTAAATCCCTGCCTGCAGACGGAGAACCTGTTGCGGCGGAAGAAGAGGCATCTCTTCCCACGTTCGTTCCAACCGACAAAAGGATTCCTTTTCAGGTTCTTTCCAAACAAGAGATTTCGCCCAACAACCATGAGATTATTTTTTATGCTCCAGCGGTGGCCAAGAAAGCCAAAGCCGGACAGTTTGTCATTATTATGGCGGATGCCACATCGGAACGGGTTCCCTATACGCTATGCGATTGGGACGCCAATGAAGGCACCATTACGTTAATTGTACAGGAAAAAGGCCAAAGCAGCCGCAAACTAGCCTTGATGCGGACGGGCGATACGGCCGCTCATATCGTAGGGCCCTTGGGCACCCCGCTGGAAATAGACAACTACGGCACCGTGGTGCTTCTGGGCGGCTGCTATGGCATTGGCGCACATATCGCCAACGCCAAGGCCCTAAAAGCCGCCGGCAACCATGTTATTTTGATTGTCGAAGCCCGCAGTCACTACCTCCATTACTACCAGGAAGAACTGGCCTCGGTAGCCGATGAATTCATCGCGTCAACCATTGACGGTTCAAACGGCGTCAAGGGACACTCCATTGACGTGCTCCTGCGCCGCTTGAAGACCGGCGCCAAGGTTGACCGGGTCATCGCGGTGGGCTGTCCCTTTATGATGAAGACCGTGGCCGCGGAAACGGCCGAGATGAACATGCCGGTATTGGCCGCACTAAATCCCATCATGCTGGACGGCACCGGCATGTGCGGGGCGTGCCGCGTCACCATTGACGGCAAGACGAAGTTCGCCTGTGTTGACGGGCCGTTCTTCGACGCACACCTGATTGATTGGGAAGAATTGAAAGACCGCCGCAACGCCTACAGCGAAGCGGAAATCGGATCCTTGTTGAGGACAGAACCGGTAGAACACGCCCACCACGCCCATGGCCACGGATGCGGTTGCGGCAAGTCATAAAAACCACGAGTAATGGAAGAAAAGTATCATGCCAGACAATAGCAATACAGACAATACTGCTGCTGAACCAAAGCCCAAAAAGGAACGTCCCCCGCGCCAGGCGATGCCTGAACAGGCGCCGGAAGACCGCGCGCGCAATTTTCAGGAAGTGCCCTACGGTTACACCCCGGAACTGGCCATGCTCGAAGCAAGCCGTTGCCTGACCTGCAAAAAACCAAAATGCGTGGATGGGTGTCCGGTCCATGTGGATATCCCGGGATTTATTGCCCTGATCCAAGAGGGCAAATTCATTGAGGCTGCCCATCATCTCAAGGAACAAAACGCTCTTCCCGCCATCTGCGGCCGGGTATGCCCCCAGGAAGAACAATGTGAGAGCAAGTGCATTCTTGGCATCAAGGGCGAACCGGTCGCTGTGGGGCGTCTGGAACGCTTTGTGGCGGATTATGAGCGCGCGTCCGGCGCCGTGGCCACCCCCGAGCTTCCCCCGAAAAGCGGTAAGAGAGTCGCCATCATCGGGGCGGGCCCTGCCGGGTTGACCGCGGCGGGCGATCTTGTTCGTATGGGCCATGAAGTAACCGTATTTGAAGCGCTCCAGGAAACGGGTGGGGTGCTGGTATACGGAATTCCGGAATTTCGTCTGCCCAAGGAGATTGTAAAGGCTGAAGTAAATTTCCTCAAGCAAATGGGCGTTGAATTCGTGATGGACTTCGTAGTCGGACGCAACGCCACCATCCCGGAATTGTTGGAGGAAGAAGGGTATGATGCTGTGTTTATCGGCACCGGAGCGGGATTGCCGGCATTTCTGGGTATCCCGGGCGAAAACCTCGTGGGCGTGTATAGCGCCAATGAATACCTGACCCGTTCCAATCTGATGAAGTCCTATCTCTTCCCGAAATATGATACGCCGCCCATCCGCCGGGAACGGGTCGCCGTGGTCGGCGGTGGTAATGTCGCCATGGATTCCGCCCGGACCGCACTGCGCCTGGGTGGTGATGTGCATATCGTTTACCGCCGCGCCAAAGAGCAGATGCCCGCCCGTATCGAGGAAGTCCATCACGCCGAACAGGAAGGCGTGAAAATGAAGTTGTTGACCAATCCCAAGCAGATTTTGGGAGACGATAAGCACCGTGTAACTGGCATTGAATGCATTCAGATGGAGCTGGGCGAGCCGGACGAATCCGGCCGCCGCCGTCCTGTTCCGGTTAAAGGTTCCGAGTTTGTCATTGAGGTGGACACCGTGGTCATTGCCATTGGCAACAACCCGAATCCGCTTATCCCGCGTTCCATGCCGGACCTCGCCACCTCAAAGTGGGGAACAATTATTGTAGACGAAACCACCATGGCCACCTCTGTGCCAGGCGTCTTCGCGGCCGGCGACATCGTTTCGGGTGCCGCCACCGTCATCAGCGCCATGGGCCAGGCGCGCACCGCCGCCGCTACCATCAACAAGTACCTCCACGGGGAGGAAATTGTAGTTCCCAAGCCCGCCTGAAAAGGCCTTTTGGGCTTTCTAAGCACAACTTCACCTGGTGACAATGAAACATGGATGAGGAGCACTGGTTGAAACAGGGATTCCGGGTGCTGATGTTAGTAGCTGTCTGCGTCGGATGGACTGAAGCTGAAACACATCAAACACGCGTTAACAGCCTTGGCATGTCTTTAGTGCGGGTAGAGGCAGGTTCCTTCCGAATGGGTAGTGAAGACGGGGATTTTGATGAGAAACCCTTGCATGAGGTGAGCATTACACAGCCTTTTTTTATGGCGGCCACCCCGGTAACCAACATGCAATACGAACAATTCGCCCCGGCACATGCAAAATTCCGTGGGAACCGGGGTTTATCGCGCGAAGATGACGAGGCGGTCATCTTTATTTCGTGGGTCGAAGCCGCCGACTTCTGCGACTGGTTGTCAGCGAAGGAAGGTCTTCCGTACCGGCTTCCCACGGAGGCGGAATGGGAATACGCGTGCAGGGCCGGCACGGTCACCGAATATGCAACAGGAAATGAGTTACCCTCCGTGTATCATCGAGAACAGGCCGACCACTGGGAACCAGAACCTGTTTCGCTCAAGGTGGGGCAAACGCCGCCCAATGGCTGGGGATTGATGGACATGCACGGGCTTGTCGAAGAATGGTGCCTGGACTGGTATGGGCCTTATCCGGCAACGGAACAAACAGATCCTATCGGTTATGAGGGCGGCATCAGCAAAGTCACCCGAGGCGGTAGCCATGGTGTGGAGGCGCACTATCTGCGCAGCGCCAACCGTCTTGGTGCCCTGCCAGATGACCGGTTATGGCTGACGGGCTTTCGCGTTATCATTGCCCCAGTGCCCCCGTCGCGACCGCTTCCGGTAAAAGCAGAAATTTGGGCGCGAAACGTTTCCCAGGAGGTCTACGACTGGTCCACCACCGCCTTGGAAAGCAAAGCCCTTTTTCTGGATCCCATTCCCTTTGTGCGTATCCCGGCAAATACTGAAGGCCCGCTTTTCTCACGTCATAATCACTGCCCCGATATCACCTTTATGGCCAACGGCGACCTGCTCGCCACCTGGTATACGACACGGGAGGAAAAAGGCAGGGAACTGGCCGTGGCGGCGGCACGTCTGCGCAAAGGACAGGCGGCTTGGGATAATGCGGCCCTTTTCTACAAAGTGCCGGACAGGAATATGCACGCCACGGCATTGTGGACGGACGCGGAACGTAATATTCTGTACCATTTTCAAGGGATTTCCGCCAGTTACGGTTGGGCGAATCTTGCCTTGTTTTACCGCACCAGCACGGATAACGGGGCAACCTGGTCCGCCCATCACTGGATAGCCGGTGAACGCGGTCTGCGCAACATGCCCATCGCGGGCGCCTTCAAGACCCGTGCAGGGGCGCTTATCCTGCCGTGTGACGCTGTAACCGGCATGGATGGCGGATCCACCATTCACATCAGCCTGGACGATGGAAAAAGCTGGAAAGAGGCCAGCAAAGACAAAACCCTGCCGACCTTTCAGGAAGGCGCCACGGGCGGATCCATCGCGGGTATCCATGCCGGCGTGGTGGAACTGAACGACGGCCGCCTGCTCGCGTTCGGACGCGGTGATGCCATCAACGGACATATGCCGCGCAGCGTTTCCGGAGATCTCGGGCGCACCTGGGATTATGCCGCCAGTTCCTTTCCTTCAATAGGTGGCGGACAACGGTTGGTGCTGATGCGTTTGCGGGAAGGTCCCATTCTGTTTGTGTCGTTCACGGATCCTCAAGGAGACAACCTCAAAGGCCTTCTATTCAGCGATGCCTCAAACAAACCCTTCATTGGATATGGCATGTTTGCCGCCCTGTCGTACGATGACGGCGAAACATGGCCTGTACAAAAACTGCTAACCCCCGGAAAAGGTGAATTCTCCGCAGGCGGCAATACAGGTCCCTTCACCGCGACTCCGACCCGGGCAGAACCCGGGGGATACCTGGCCGCCACACAAACTCCCGACCACATGATTCATCTGGTGTCCAGCAGCCTGCATTACCGATTCACCTTGAAGTGGATCGAAACACCCTGCGCCCCCGTCAATTAATCAACAGCGCAAGGCCTCCTAGAGAACCACGCATTAACACCAATGCCCACGAATCAATATAACAAGAGAGACGGTCACATCCCCAAATGAGATACTGGGGAATCACTCAATATCAATAAGGTCATATTAATTGCGTCGAAAGGGAAGAAAGGATGCGACCGGAAGAGAGGACGAACACGATGCGATACCCCAAAAACTATTCATGTCCATTCGTGTTCATTGGCGGTTGGAATATTTTTCAATTCAGACAGCCCCTTGCGCAAAAGCCCCCTCATAGCCTAACTAAAAAACCCCGCGCATGCCGACTGGCTGTTGAAAAGCAGGGTGAACCTTTCCCTCAATAGGGGGGTGTTCTCACGACAGTCATCCGGCTCCCTCTCAAGGGAGGTGTGCCGTAGGCTGCACAAATATCGAACTCCCAGTTCACTGTGAAAGGCCACGCGCTTTTTCGCCATATCGAACATCGCAGGGCGGAAAAACAGATTAAACTCATCTGCGGGGCGTTCCTTCGATCGCTTTCACCCCTTGGCAGAACAAGATCATGGTACCATAGACCCCCCTGAAAAATCTACCGTCCTACGCCAGAATTGGCTCCACTGCAACCGATCCTACACAAAAATTATCCTAAGAATCCCGCCCCGGCGAAGATCATCATCCCCCAAAAACAAAACCCCGACCTGAATTATTGGGTCGAGGCAATCAATGAGATTCATTGGTTCAGAGTGAAAACACGGTTAAACAGCTTCTTCGAGCTCTTCTCCGTAATATTCGGCGTAACATTCGGCATGCCAATATTCGCCGTCAATTTCAAACGCTTCATCGAACACGAACTCATTGTCATCAATATATTCGTTACATAACGCGCACTGCATAGTATTCACCTCGCTTTCTGAATAAAGTTTTAGACTGAATCAGTCTGAATGGGAAAAACAGGAGGGTCAAAGACACACTTCACTCGTTAATTTCAAAATGCTTATACCATATTTTTTTGCAAAAGTCAAGTTTTTTTTATGAAAATTTATTTTTTTAGAATAGATTTAGAGTCACAATAAATTGTTCATATTTAAAATATGTTTTTTTACCGCGCTTAGTTGTGTAAAGGTTGACATGAAGTATTCGTTTATATAACATATTTAAGAACCTGGTATCGTTAGATTCCATTGTGTAAATCAAATGCTTTTGCAGGTGTCAATCATCTTTTTATGAACATTTCTTCAACAGTTCGAATCTATTGTTCCAAAAGAGAGGGCCGGCCCGGTTTCACCCTGGTTGAAATTATTGTTGCCCTGACCATGGTTTCTGTCGCACTAAGTATTTTTATTGCGATGTTCGTTTCGGCGGTTCGTCTTGCCGCGGAGTCACGGGACAAAACCATCGCCCTGGAAGTGGCGGAAACCTACCTGCACCTGCTCAATACCAGTCCGGATGCATTCTGCTGGCAGACGAACACCCCGAACGAACATGGTCTGTTCGCGATAGACTGTGAGAAAACGGGCCCACTTCATTCCGGCATGCCCCCCCTCCCGGAAACAAACCTTGCGACACGAAACGCCCATGAGCGCATTCTTAGTTTGTACAATAAATTCCGATGCAAAGCATGGGGACGACTCCCATCTCCGGATGCGGCGAGTTATGAAATAACCGTAAGCGTCTCCTGGTACACACAGGGTAGGCCATATCTTTTCGCCCTTAGCTCCAGCATCGCCCGAAGCCGTGTAGACACGGCCACAGCGCCCCCTGGAGAAAAGAAAGGGGAAGGGCTATGATGTGTAGTATCCGAAGGAAATCAACGGGTTTCACCCTTTTTGAACTGCTTCTGGCCGTAACATTATTGTCAGTACTTACAACCCTAAGTGCGACCGGCTTTTTTAAACTTTCCAGTTACTGGGGGGATATTCTACTCACCCAGCGTTTGAACCACAGGGCGACTTCCATTTTTTCCGTCATGGCATTGGACTTTGAGAATCTTCTGTCCTCTGAGGTCACTGGTACGGGGCTTCGAGGACAACGGGGAAATTATGAAGACAATCGTCGTTTCTGGCGGCTGATATTTGAAGATGACCGATTCTCCCTGCCTGTCGAATATTCTACTGGGAACGAAGAATCCCGGGACCGGTATCTTGTGCGGTATGAGATTGAACGCAAGGAGGGCGACCTTAAATTAATCCGCCATGCCCGGCCTCTGTTATCGGGCCCTGACGCCGAAACAGCGACAGATATTTTTCCTGGCGTTACCGGCATGCGGATTAAATATTTTGACGGCGCCGTATGGCTGGACCATTGGGAACAAGACGGAATGCCCAAGGCTGTCCAGATTAGCATATCCATCATGGAAGCCATGCGGGATGACAAGCACTTGTCCCGCGTCCGCACTTTCCGAACCTATGTGAATTAATCGAATGAAACCAACCGAGCGCCCATTCAAGATACATTTTATGCCGTTATCAAAGGCTGAAAACAACTTTTGTCGCACCCGCGCGAATGAAAAAAAACTTCGTGTGGGGGCCGCTCTTTTTATAGCCCTTGCGTTTCTTTCCTTGTTTTCCATGCTTGGCGCCACTTATCTGCGTTACATGTCCCTCGAACTGGAAGGCAACACCCGTTCCGTCTACTCGGTACGGGCACGCCACTATGCTATTGCGGGCCTGGAAAGTGCACTGGGGCAAATACACAATAATTATCGGCAAGGCGAGGCGCCGGCCCTGTCACAGGTCTTTTCGTACAGGGTCTATGGAGGAGAGCCGGGCGCAACCCATGAGACCCCCATACCGATAGAAACCCATGTTGCCGAAGCGGCGGTAACCCTTTCCGCGATGGACGCGGAATCATGGTCCGCTCGGTTTCAAAGCGCGCCCGCATGGCCGGGTACCGGGAAAGCTTACCGTGTCATCAGTTCAAGCGAAATAAAGCGTGCCAGTACGGGTGAAATGCGCGTACTGGGTAAATATTCCGTGGAATCCATAATTACTGTGGAGGAAAACGGCTGTCGAGTCATATCATTTGGCACCTTCAAGCCCTAATCTTCCGATGAAGTCCCGACGAAAGAGACTTCGCAAGGCAACACCTCGTGATCAAAAAGGAGTTCAGAACTATGGGAAACATCCCGGACAAGCCCACGGGCTCTTCAAAGCGCATGAAGCGGGTTACCCTGACACAAGGTTTGAAACCGGGGAAAAGTGGTTCCCCCGCAACAGAGGGCACTTCGGAAGCCCACGCCTCCCGGAAACAGGACAATCTACAACAAGGTTTCTTTTCTTCCGGAAGTGTTCGTTATTCGGATATTACCCTGTTTTTAAGGCAACTTATCATGCTTCTTGACTCGGGGGTTTCCATCTTGCGCGCGCTGAAATCCCTTTCAATCCGCAGCGAACGTCCGGCAGTCAGGGGCTTGATTAATGATATCGCCCTGTACGTGGAAGGCGGAAATGCCTTATGGCAGGCTTTTGACAGGCATCCGAACTATTTTGATTCTGTTTTTGTAAATCTGATTCGCGCCAGCGAGGCAAGCGGCACCCTCACCACCATTCTTCACCGTATTGTAAATTATCGCGAATCCCGGGAAATGCTTCGAAAACGTGTTCGTGGGGCAATGATTTATCCGATATTGCTGATTGTCGCCTGTATTGTGGCCCTGTTTGTGATCACATCTTTCGTGGTGCCGGTTTTCTCTGAATTCTTTGCGCGCTCGAATATGGATATTCCGGCAAGCACCCGCTTTCTGATTGACTCCTCCGAGCTCATTCGCCAGTGGTGGTGGATGCCCATCCTTGTACTTGTTCTAATGATATTCCTGTACCAATTCTGGTTTATTCGGAATCCCGCAAGACGCATGGCAATTGATTACTTGAAACTTAAACTTCCCATAATCGGCAGCATCATTCACAAGAACGCCATTACGGAAATGTGCCGCACCATGGGGCTCCTTTTACGTAGCGGACTTTCAATGATGTCCACCCTGGACCTCACCAAAGATGCCATCCATAATCGCGCTGTTGCGGAATCCCTCAATGCCATGAGAAGCACTGTGGAAGGCGGGGGAGGGCTTGAAGAACCCATGCGCGCCTCCGGTGTTATGCCGGCCGTCATCGTCGATATGTTTGTGACCGGTGAGGAATCAGGACGAGTAGACCAGGTCGCGGAGCAAATCGCCGACATTTATGAGGAAGAAGTTCGCATAGCCATTTCCGGATTAGGTGAATCACTGCAGCCCGTATTTACGCTTGTTATCGGAACTGCCGTATTGATTCTTTTTGTATCCCTGTTTCTACCCATGATTTCCATGATTGATCATCTTGGCGCGGCCAGCGCCCTTTAGTAAGAGCGGTAAACATTGCTCATATCGTCTGTAGTGGGGGGGGGAAACTATTCCTATCAACGAGTATTTCGTTGAAAAAAAATATTTCTTGACAAATGGTAGTTTTATGATGAATAATATCCGTAAATTGTTGGCAACCTTGTGAATTATAAATTTGGAGTGTTTATTTATGCGTTTATCGACCTTTTCTATCTTTGCCTTTGTTGTTTCTATTTCGCTCCTTTTCCCGCTAACAGCAAATGCCGGATTCGAGAATGGATCCTGGCGCCTTGAGCTTTCAGGCGGTCCCGGTTTTACAGTCGGAGGACGCGATCGGGAAGGAGATTATCTTCTCAAGGGTACCGTTGAATATGAGATACCGACCACCCCGCACCTGTCCCTGGGATTGCGCATCCTTCCGCTTTTTGTATATGGTCAGGATGACGGCGATACGGTTTATGGAGGTGGAGGCGGCGTAAGCGCACGTTTGTACGCGGTTAAATCAGAGTATCGAGGGCTATTCGCGGAGGGGAGCGCCCATATTATCGGTCACGAAAACCGTATTGCGGGCAACAGTTCCAATCTTAATTTTTTAACCGGTTTGGGTGTTGGTTATAAATTTGCAAAGGGCTGGCACACGGTATTGAAATGGGAACATATTTCCAATGCCGGCCTCGGCGAGGCTAATTCCGGTGCGGACACGGTAACGCTGGGCTTCGGGTATACCTTCTAACCTTCCGTTTGCCCTCCATTTGAAGGCCCGTTTTTATACAATGATCTCTTGGGTGCTTTCATCGAAGAAATAGGTGGCCGCCGCATCCACCTGCAAAACATAGTGTTCACCCAAAGCGGGAATTTTCTGCGGGCTAACGCGGGCTACTAGTATTCTTTTCCCTGTTTTCAAGTATAAATGAGTCTCCGCGCCCGTAAGTTCCACCATTTCTACCGTCCCGCTGATAACCTGCTCTTTTCCTTGTTCCGTTGCACTGCTGAAATGCTCTGGGCGAATTCCCAGTATTACGGCCTTGCCTGCATAAGACGCCAAGGCGCCTGTTTTGTCTTCGGAAATTTGCAGACGAATCCCACTCAGAGCGTCGATAAAAAAGAGCCTGTCATTTTCCCGCGCCAGACGACCTTCAATCATATTCATGGGCGGACTGCCGATGAAACCCCCGACAAAGCGGTTGGCAGGGTGTCGGTATAAGTGGAGAGGGGAGGATACCTGCTGAATCACGCCGTCCAGCATAACCACGATTCGGTCCCCCATGGTCATGGCCTCCACCTGATCATGGGTTACATAAATCATGGTTGATTGCAACCGTGCATGCAGTTTGGCGATCTCGGCGCGCATCTGTACGCGTAATTTGGCGTCCAGGTTGGAAAGAGGCTCGTCAAACAAAAATACCTTTGGCTGCCTGACAATGGCACGTCCCACGGCAACCCGTTGACGCTGCCCCCCGGACAATTCCCTGGGTCGTCTGTTCAGCAATTCTGTAATACCAAGGATTTCCGCCGCTTCATGAACCCGCCGGTCGATTTCACTTTTCGGATATTTCCGCAGGAGGAGACCGAAGGCCATGTTTTTGTAAACGGTCATATGGGGATACAGCGCGTAGTTTTGAAAGACCATGGCGATATCACGGTTTTTGGGCGGCACGTCATTCACCAGCACATCGTCAATATGGATTTCACCGCTGGTACACTCCTCCAGACCGGCAATCATCCGCAACGTTGTGGATTTCCCGCAGCCGGAGGGCCCGACCAAAACGACGAACTCACGGTCTTCTACTACCAGGCTGACATTCTTTACCGCCTGAATACCTCCCGGATAGTCCTTGCAAAGATTTTTCAATTCGACACGGGCCATGATTCCTCCCTGCATCCACGGTGACGCGTTGCGCCCACAGCAAGAAAAGCATGTTTACACAGAAGCCTTTGTCCTGCACGGTGAAATGATATATGCCGGGACGATGAGAATCAATCCGGCCGGGGCACATACGCATTGCCCGGAGGAATCCTTTCAGCCTTCGCGCTTTATGGTGTCCAAAATCGCGTTTAGGTGGAGCACAAGTCCAAGGCCATTTGTTTCGCTTTGCGGATATCCATTTTGCCGGTACCCAGCAGGGGTATTTCCGGGATTCGATAGAACGCAGTGGGACGGGGCCGCCATAAATTAGGCAAATCAGAATTATTCAACCGTTCCTTAAGACTATCCACCTGCCGGTCTTCAAGAACATGGAGTACTATCAGCCTTTCCCCGCGCGCTTCATCGGGAACACCCACCACGATAAGGGACTGTTCTGTCAGCGAGAGCAATTGATGCAGCACATCCTCGACTTTGGTATGGGGCACCATTTCGCCGCCGATTTTGCTGAACCTGGCCAGTCTGTCCGTTATAAAGATGAACCCCTCCTCATCCAGCGCGGCGATGTCCCCCGTGATATACCATCCGTCCTTCATGACCTCCGCGGTCTTCGCATCATCATGCAGGTACCCCTGCATGATATTCGGTCCCCTGACCAGAAGCAGGCCGGATTCGCCCACCGGCATCTCCTCGAAGGTATCCAAGTCAACAACCTTGACGGCCTGATAGGGGAAAGGATGCCCGACGGAACCCTGTTTTTCGTGCCGAATGAAAAATCCCGGGGATTCCTCATTGGGCAAGCTCACCGCCACCACCGGCGCGCACTCCGTTGTTCCGTATCCTTCCATGGGTTCAATGCCGAAGCGTTCCTGGAAGGATACGCGTGTGCGTTCCGGCAGTTTTTCCGCACCCGCGACGACGCAAGTCAGGCTTTTCAGTAGCTCGGGTTCGACACGCCGCAGGAAGCCCTGCAAAAACGTGGGGGTGGCGAGCATGACTGATCCGTTGTATTGCTGTACCAGTTGCGCAATCGGCTTGGGTTCCAAGGGATTGGGATGAAAGATCGAGTGCAGCCCTTCCATGAGAGGGGTCCACAGAATTACCGCGAAACCAAAGGAATGGAAAAAGGGAAGGAAACCGACAATACCCGTATGTTTGTCGTGAGGCACCATCTCCCGCATGCCTTCAAAGACCGTAATCACATTGCGATGGGTGAGCACGATCCCCTTGGGCACGCCCTCGCTTCCACTCGAAAAGATGACGGTGGCGACATCGTTATCCGTCTTGGGAGCAGCCCCCAGCAGGCGCGTCAATAGGCGCCGGGGCACGAATAGTGCCATGAACATGGCGGCAAACTGATCTTTTTTGCTTACACTTTTACGAATATCTTCCAAGTACACCGGTATCCCCGGAGGAGTCACAGGAACCCTGTCCAAGAACGCCCTGGCAGTTACCGTGTGCGTGATACCGCAACGGCTGGCACAGCTCTCGGTCATTTCAGACGATGCGGTGTAATTCAGATTTACGGGAACCCGGCCCATGGTTTGCAGGGCGATATTCGCCAGGGCGCCTCCCACAGTAGAAGGCATCAGAACCCCCACCATTTCAGAGTTACCCAAAATCGCCTTGAATTTACGGGCCAGCGCGATTGAAGCAACCAGTGTCTTGAAATAGTTGAGGCGCCCGGTCATGGCATCGGCAAAACACAGGCGCCATAAAAAGCGGCGCGCAACGCGTATGAAAGCGTATTGAAGCACACTGTCGCGGTACTTCCTCGTGTAATACCCTTCCACATTTTCCACGTTCACGGCTTCACGGATCTTAAAGGCGCTCAGGGTCTCGGGCAAGGGCGCACCACACTGCACATACAAAGGGAAACGCAGCACGCCGGGATAATGCCAGGTAATGCGCTTATTCTCAAAGGCGTACAGAATTTCACAGATACGATTCATGGCCACAGGCAGAATGGGTGTGTTTTCATCCGGCAACAGGATACTATAATCCTTAAACCAGGGCACTTCCAGGCCGTCCGGTTCAAAGCGCCGGCCGGAATTAACGCAGACGAGGTTGCCTGCGGCGATGAGCGTGCGAATTTCTGAAGCCGCCGCCTCGAGCGATTCGCCGCTTCCCGTATCCACGGGAATGAGATACATGCTCCGGGCAAAACGCCGTATCCACGGCACCTCCAGGGCCTCCTTGCCGATGACGAAATAGACCTCCCGGTCCAGGGCAGCCTGAATCACCATGGTATCAACAAAGGTTTCATGATTGGCCACCAGCAAAGCGCCGCCCTCTTCGGGAATGTTGTTTCTGCCGGTCACATGTAACTTCAACAGTGTGCCGTCCACGCACCACCAGAACATCCGGATGGCCACAATGGGCGAGCGCAGACACTGCACCAGGCCGATGCCCAAAGCGCTGAGCCCCATAAAGATGAAGATATGGAATGCAGAAAAATTGAGACTGTTCAGTACAAGGAATACCACAGAAGAAAACGCAATACCCACCCAGGTCAACATGTTTACCGCGGCAATGACACCACCTTTCAACCCTTTCGGGGCCCTCTTTTGTATGGCAGCAGCCAGCGGCACCCCGTACAAGCCCGCAAATACTCCCAAGGCGAGAAAGCACATCAACACCACCAGATAGTGCCCGCCCGTCACACGCGCCAGGCCCATCAGCGGGCCGTCTGTCCCGCCCGTCAGGGGAACGGCAACAAACTTTATTACCGGGACCACAGTGATTTGAAGGGCCCTATAGGGAACCGCCAGCAGGAACGAAAATGTCATCATGCCGAGAGCGCCGATAGGCACAAGGCCGAGTTCCACCTTGCCCCGGGACATATAGCCCGCAACCAGCGCGCCCATGCCAATTCCTATGGCCACGGCCGCCAACAGATAGGACATCATATCTTCCGAAATCATCATTTCCGCTGTAGCGAATTTCACCAGATTTTGCCTGGCCAAAGCACCCACAAACCAGAAATAGGTATAGCCCACGACTGTGTAGAAAAGCACTCTGTCTTTTCTCACCACCGCGAAATATTTACCCATGCCCCCCCACGGGAACCAGGGTATGCGCTGCTGGGGATTGGCGGCGGGCGGGCGGGTTATAAAATACGAGGAACCGGTACCCAGTATAGAAAGCATTACCAGGACAATGGACACGAGATAGATTCGTTCTGAAAGCAACAGGAAAAGAGGTCCTGCCAGTCCTGTGCCAAATATAATGGCAATCATGGTGCCCATCTGAATGACACCGTTACCCCAGGACAAACGCGCAGGAGGCAGGATTTCAGGCAATATTCCGTATTTTGCCGGACCGAACATGGCGCTCTGCGTCGCCATCAGGAACAGCAGAAACCAAATTAGCGGGGGAAATCCCAGGTAGAAGGCAATGCCGCCCATGGCCATGATGGCAATTTCCCACCACTTCGTGGCCACGGCAATGCTCTGCTTGCTAAACCGGTCGGCCAACGCGCCAAACACGGCCGGAAATAAAATAAAGGGCAGGGAGAACAAGAAAGTGGCGAATGCCGGGACAAACGTGTCCGCGGTGAATCGTCCCAAATATAGGTATTCAGCATCCCCTTCCGGCCGCACCTGAAATACGGCAAGGAGATAAAAAGTGATCACCCATTGATAGAGGTTGTCATTGAAGGCACCCTGAAACTGGGTAACCATCAATGCCCAGAAACCGCGTTTGTTAAATTCGAAATCGCGGCTGGCGATACGCTGTCTGCCATGCTCCATAAGAAGCCTCTCATTCCTACGGCACGCCCGAAGGCGGGCCCGGTTTCAGTAATGGCCATTGACCCGAAAGAAGGGCAGGGGACACATTACACATCGTCCATCGAAGAACCGGGTCTGACCGGTTCATCTGCGACATCCATTGAAAGACTTAGTCATCCGCCGAATTCGGCGGTATTATCCTAAACTGCCGAGCGGGACCGAATCTGCTCCATTTTCGATATCATGTCCCGGCATTGCTCATCCGAAAAAATGTCAAGCGCCTTGTGAATGGTTTCCCGATATACAGGTTCCACACGATCTATCAAGTTTTGTCCTTTACGCGTCAGCGAAATGTGGTATATGCGCCGATTGCCGGCGACATCATTGCGCCTCACCAGTCCTTTACTTTCCAATTTATCCAACACGGAAGTGATGCTGGCACGCGTAACCACCAGTCGCTTTCCCAAGTCGGACTGGGTCCATTCATTCTTTTTATACTTCAACGCGAACAGGACATTGAATTGCGCCTCTGTCAGATCAAATCGCCGAAACAGGGCAGCCCCTTCTCCGGCTATGACAGCGGCCGTCCGCACTATATTCAGCACCAGTTCGTGCCGAATATCTTCCATCGGCTGTTCAAGTTCCAATTCATTGTTGATGGATGCTGCCATAAATTCCTCTTTACACTGACTGTAACACCCGCAGTTTCCAATGCGTCAAAAAATTTGACTGTGTCATTATAAACTATACGGGCAAAGAATGTAAATCTTCTTACAGTTAAACGACTTCAGGTTATCCGACTATTTCGGCGATATGGAAGTCTCATCCGTGTTTATGATAGAAATACCTTTTATTTTGTTTTTTGAAAAAGGTTAAAAGCGAATAATCATGGTAAAAATATATGGTCTTTTTTCAATAGTCTTGCTGTTTTTGCTGCCCGCCTGCTCTCCGCAGACATCCGTCCGTGAAATCAACGAAACGCGTATTGTCCCGCCTGAGGAACGCGTTATGCCGCCGAAACTTACTATTGCGGAACGCTTTGGTATAAATAACCAGTCCAGCCCTTCTGCTAACACACGTCCCGCCTCTGGCACGCAGGCGCCCGATGTCGAAGTTCCTGGGGATTCGACAGTGACATCCCGAATCAACTGGGTTCCTCCCGCTTCATGGACGCAAGGGGAAGCACGCCCCATGCGTCTTGCCACGTTTTTCACCAACACACTGAAGGATGCCGAATGTACGGTCAGTGTATTGGCGGGTGAAGCGGGGGGAGTCATTCCGAACCTGAACCGATGGCGCGCCCAGATGGGACTTGCACCGCTGACAGAGGAGGAGACCCTACGACTTGCTTCTTTTGACCTCCTTGGCAGTCAAGCCACATACATGGAGTGTATGGCTGCTCTTTCCCAAGCCGATGGTCAACCCGCCAATGAACAGATGCTGTTGGGCGTGATCTGTCCCCTTGAAACCGAGACCCTGTTTATTAAGATGACGGGGCCGGCAGAATCCATAATCAAGGAAAAAGACAATTTTATGTCCTTCGTGGAATCATTTCATTTTGAAGGGGCTCCCACTTCATGACGCGTTTAAAAGATTTTATCCGGTTCCTGGGATCTTACGGCCTTTCCGTTGTGCTGCTTCTGACTTTGTTATTGCTTGTATTTTT
This sequence comes from Candidatus Hydrogenedentota bacterium, assembly GCA_012730105.1. GTDB lineage: Bacteria > Hydrogenedentota > Hydrogenedentia > Hydrogenedentales > CAITNO01 > JAAYBJ01. The sequence continues at coordinate 24,404 of JAAYBJ010000146.1, read as the reverse complement.
CGGCACGCTAGAGCAGACCCGGATAGGTCTATACGAAGCGCAACAGAAATATTTTGAATCTTTTTTTCTGGTGCATCGGTTATTCGGACGCCTCCCGGTTCCACTGCCCGGCGGTTATCTGCTGCTGGCGCTGGTATTTGTAAGTATGCTAATCGGCGCGGTAATTCGCGCCCCGAAACGCCTTTCGCGCCCGGGCCTCCTGATCGCTCATACGGGCATTCTTATGCTTATTCTTGCCGGATTTGTTGGCTACCACTATTCCATATCCGGCAACATGCCGCTTTATGAAGGTGACAGCGGCCGTAGCATCCGGAGTTATTATGACTGGGAGATACAAATAACCGAAATGGATCCTGCGGATAGCGGCCTTCGTTTTATTATTCCGCAAGAACAGTTTCAAGACTGCACCGGGGAACGGACAGCGGTTTTCCGTCATGATTCGTTGCCTTTCCAATTGGAAACAGGTCCCTGTTACCTAAACAGCGTTGTGGAGCAAGGAAACGGGCCTGCTGCGGTGGAAGGCGTGATATTGCGCGCCGCGGAACCAGCGCAATCCGCAGAAATGAACGTTCCCGGTATTTTCGTTACGCTCTCCGGTGATGCTTCCGAGAAAGGCCTGCTGTGGGGCATGGAGAAAGCGCCATGGCTTATTCAAGCCAACGGCCGAAATTATACGATCGCGCTGAAAAGACGGGAATGGGCGTTACCCTTTATACTCACCTTGAACGCCTTCACTCACGAAAAGCATCCCGGCACGGAACTCCCGAGCGCTTTTACCAGCAGGTTGACACTGCAGGACGGCGATGCTTCTCGAGACGTCGTCATTCGTATGAATGAACCGCTCCGACATCGCGGTTACACCTTTTACCAGGCCTCCTGGGGTCCGGCAAACGCGCAGGAAGGCGAACCGTTATACTCCGTGCTGGCCGTAACCCGAAACCGCGCGGCACAGTGGCCTCTATACGCCTCCTGCCTTATTTCTTTCGGCCTGATCCTTCATTACGGCCAGGTATTGTTTCGTTATTTAAAACGGGGGCGCGCGGAAACACATGCATAAATCAAAAGATAAAGCCGGCGCGTGTTTCTTTGTTTCGTTTTCCAAGAACTGCATAAAGAGTACCGGAATGAATAAAATACTCCTACTATTGGCCTGTTTTTCCCTTTTGGCCGGCATATCCGCTGCCGAGGCGCCGCGTTGGCCGTCTGAGGTGCTGGACTTGTTCGCGGTACTGCCGGTACAAGAATCCGGCCGGGTCAAACCTCTCGACACGGTGGCTCGCTTTTCTCTGCTTCGTTTAAATGGAAAACGTACCTTGACTCTGGATGCTGCCACGGGAAAACGTTCGCTTTCCGCGCTGGAATGGTTCCTGGATTGTCTTTTTCAACCCGAGGCCGCTGACGACTATCGATGCTTCAGCGTGGACTCCTACGAGGCAGTCGTTGCTCTGGGCATTGAACCTCACGGTAAAAAACGGGACCGCTATTCCTATAACGAATTACGTCCAGGCCTAGACCGATTGATGACACTGGCCCGCCAGGCATCGGAAATTCCCCGCGAAACACAGACTTTCATAGACACACAATTGATAACGCTGGCCAACAACGTGCTGGCCTACGAATCCCTTACACAGTTTTTAGACTTTGCCAGGGCCTCCTATGAAACGTCCGGAAACGCCTTATTGGCGGAACTCTTTGAGAGCGAAGAGCCTGCGCGTACCAGCGGCATCCTGAAACAGGTTCCCGGTCACCTTGAGACGGTTGTCCAGAAATCCCAAACCCTTACAGACAAGGAGCGGGAACCGCTGGCGCAAGGCATGAACGCTTTGTTCACCCAATTGGACACGCTAACAACCACGGCGCGTCTTTTCGCCCTTTTTCCCCCGGAGAAAGGAGAAGAAATACCTTGGTTGTCCCCGGCGGACATTATGGAAGGAGCTTTTGATTCGGGGACTTCCATGGAAATCCCTATCGGATTTGTACAAGCATTTGAAACTCTTGTCAACGCTCCTCCGGCCTCCCCATTGTTTCTTGACACGTTAAAACGCCTTCACACGGCAGTGACTTCACAGGCGGCCGCCCGAGGGGAATATCGCCATGTGCCCCTGGAAGTGCACTATTATCGCGGACGTTATCTCTTCTTCGGTCAATGGCTGTTTGTGCTGGCTTTTATTTTGACCGCGCTCAGCTGGCTGCGGAAAGAAGCGGGGCGTTTGTCACTACTTGCCAATTTTTCATTGCTGCCGCCCATTTTGCTACTCGGTTTCGGCATTGCGCTCCGCTGCATAATCCGGGAACGTCCCCCGGTAACGACCCTTTATGAAACCATTCTCTTTACCGCCCTGATTGGAGCCTCGCTGGGTTTTTTGCTGGAGTTTGTTGTCAGGAACCGAATTCCCATGTCGCTGGGGGCTCTGTTCGGCGCTCTGGGCATGTTTTTCGCATGGCGATACGAGGCGCGTGAAGGAACGGACACCATGCCGGCGGTGATCGCGGTTCTGGATACTAATTTCTGGCTGGCGACCCATGTGACCACCATTATTGTTGGTTACGGAGCTGGTTTGTTTGCGTCCGCGCTCGGCCATGTCCACGTGTTTTTCCGGATATTCCCCTTTAAAAAACATGCAAGCCCTTTTTTTGCCGACTTGGGCCGCATCACCTACGGTGTGCTTGCCTTTTGCCTGGCATTTACGCTCATCGGCACGGTGCTTGGGGGCATATGGGCAGCCCAGAGCTGGGGCCGCTTCTGGGGATGGGACCCCAAGGAAAACGGAGCGCTATTGATTATTTTGTGGGCGCTGGCCGTGTTGCACGCCCGACGCGGGGGCTACCTGCGTCATGACAGCATCGCCCTGAGCGCTATTGTGCTCGGCATGATCGTGGTATTCGCCTGGTGGGGAGTCAACGCTCTTGGCGTAGGCCTTCACAGTTATGGCTTTACCCGCGGCATTTGGGGCGCTTTATCTCTATTCTGGGCGTTGGAAGCCGCCGTGATTACGGCAGGCGGAACCGCCATGTGGCTTAGACGCGGCCGTGCAGACAGCGCCTGATCCGGCCTTGCCCTATTGCGCTTCAATGAGCCTTACGACTTCAGGCAGGGTTTCCCCTGCCGGTCCCTGCAGAAAGATGTCCGTAATGGTGTTGGTAAACGCGGTTTCCTCGGTATTGCATTCGATCACCTTGGCGCCGCCTTCCTTTGCCAGGTAGGGAAGGCTTGCCGCAGGATAGACCGTGGCCGAGGTGCCTATAACCAGCAAGACGTCGCAACCCCGTGCGAGCCGCTCCGACGTCGTCATGGCATATTCGGGGATCACTTCGCCAAAGAGCACCACATCGGGTTTCATATACCCGCCGCATTCGCAACGCGGCGCGCCCAAGGCCCGCTGGCTGAGGTCCATCGGCCGCCTGCGCCGGCATGCGGGACAAACAATGGTATCCGCGTTTCCGTGGTACTCGATGATCGTTTTGCTTCCGGCGTGGTGGTGCAGGGCATCGATATTTTGCGTAATGACGGCCTTAATATGCCCGAGTTCCTCCAGACGCGCCAAAGCGAAGTGAGCCGGATTGGGGGAAACGTCTTTCAGGGTATCCGCCAATTCATACCACATCTCCCAAACCTTGTCCGGGTTATAAAGAAAGGCCTCCATAGTGGCATATTCAGCCGGATTATACCGGGACCACAATCCACCCGCGCTTCTGAAGTCGGGGATACCGCTTTCCACGGAAATTCCCGCCCCGGTAACGGCAATGCCATTGAGTGTTCCCTGCAACAACGCCGCGGCTTCCCGCAGTGACGCTTGATCACCGTGTTTCATGATGCCTCCTGTTAGTTGCTCAACTCACGCCGAAGTAATCCGCTCGGCGCCGTTCATGTATGGCCGTAACGCCTCCGGTATCACCACAGTGCCGTCTTCTTGTTGATAATTTTCCAGAATGGCCACCAAGGCACGGCCGACCGCTATCCCGGAACCGTTCAGGGTATGCACGAATTCGGGTTTTTTGTCGCGACGGAAACGGATGTTCGCCCTTCGCGCCTGAAAATCGGTGAAATTCGAGCAGGAGCTGATTTCGCGGTAGGTATTCTGCGCCGGCAGCCACACTTCGATGTCATAGGTCTTAGCCGCGGAAAATCCCAGGTCGCCGGTGCATAGCGTCACAACACGGTAGGCGAGGCCGAGACGCTGCAAAATAGTCTCTGCATTTGCGGTCAGTTTTTCAAGTTCTTCCCAGGAAGTCTCGGGCGTGGTGAACTTCACCATTTCGACCTTGTTAAACTGGTGTACGCGTATCATGCCGCGCGTGTCTTTTCCGTGGGAGCCCGCCTCGCTGCGAAAGCAGGGCGTGTAGGCGGTATAGTAGAGTGGAAGTTGCTGGGCTTCAAGAATTTCATCCCGGTGAATGTTCGTGACCGGCACTTCCGCCGTGGGAATCAGCCACAAATCACTGTCTTGAACCTTGAACAAGTCCTCGGAGAATTTCGGAAGCTGCCCCGTGCCGCGCATGGAATCGGTATTGACAAGGAGGGGGGGCCATACTTCCGTGTAGCCATGCTCACCGGTATGGATATCCAGCATAAAATTGACCAGCGCACGTTCTATCCGCGCGCCCATCCCGAGATTCAAGGCAAAACGGGCTCCGGACAGTTTGGCGGCGCGTCCGAAATCAATGATGCCCAGCGACTCCGCGATGTCCACATGGTCCCTGGGTACAAAGGGAAAAACGGGGGGCTCTCCCCAGTGCCGTTCAACACGGTTCGCGCTTTCATCAGGACCGACCGGTACGCTCTCGTCAGGGACATTGGGCAATACCAGGAGGAATTCCTGCAACGACGCGTCCAGCGTCTTCACCTGTTCCTCGAGACGGGCAATGTCATCTTTTATGGCTTTCATTTCAGCGATGGCATCATCGGCGTTCTCGCCCGCGCGCTTGCGCGCCGCGATGGCCTCGCCTGCCTTGTTCTGCTGGGCGCGCAGTTGTTCCATATCATAAATGGCGGTTCTCCGGCGCGCATCGACATCCAGCACCGCGTCGATGTCGACACCGGCGCGCTTGAGTTCCATCGCTTTTTTTACGCGTTCCGGTTCGTTTCTGATCAGCCGTATATCAAACATGGGAGCCCTTTTCAACGATTGGAGATAATTTCCAAAATACGGTCAAGTTCCTCGAGGGAATAATATTCTATCTCGATTTTGCCCCTGTTGCCGTCCAGGTGCCTGACTGCGACCTTGGCGCCAAGCCTGCGGCGCAACTGATTTTCAAGTTCCGCAATATGGGGATCTTTTTCGGGCGGCGCGGCTTTTTTCCGGGGTGCTTGTTTTTCCGCCTCCTTCGACGCCAGATGTTCCGCCTGGCGCACCGACAGACCGTTTTCAACAATACGGCGGGAAAGGGCGAGTTGTCGTTCCGCGCCTGAAACAGCGGCAACGGCACGGGCATGCCCCATGGTCAGCGTGCCATCCGCAACCTGCCCCTGAATGAGTTCTGGCAACTGTAGCAATCTCAGGGTATTGGCCACAGTGGCCCTTTTCTTGCCCACCTCTTCAGAAAGTTGCTCCTGAGTCCAGTCATACTGCTCCATCAGTTCCTTGTAAGCGCGGGCGAGTTCAATGGCGTTCAAATCTTCCCGCTGTATATTTTCGATGAGGCCGAACTTGAGCATGTCACCGTCCGCGACATTCCTGCAGATGGCCGGAACCGTTTCCAATCCCGCCATGACCGCCGCGCGGCAGCGCCGCTCACCGCATACGATCTGATATTCGCCGTCAACGCGGCGCACGATAAGCGGTTCCTGCACCCCGTCTTTGCGGATCGAATCCGCCAATTCCGACAATCTTTCTTCATCGAATACGCGCCGGGGTTGCTTCGGATTAGGCTGGATGGCGGCGGGATCCAACAGGAGAATGCGCTCACCGGGGACATGCCGACCCGCGTAAGGGTCATCCATGCCTACATGCGTTTGTTTTTCAGCGCCGCTCTTTGCTTCTTCCTGTGCGCCGGAACGCATCAGCGCGTCAAGGCCCTTGCCAAGGCCTTTACCGGATTTTTTCTTTTTATTGTCAAGCACGGTTGTCCACCTCTTGCGCCAGCATCCTGTAATACCGGGCGCCGGCGCATTTGTTGTCATAATGGATAATAGGCATACCATAGCTGGGCGCTTCGCTAAGACTGACGTTACGCGGGATCCACGTTTCGAAGACTTTGGTGCCAAGATGGTTGCGCACGTCTTCCATCACCTGCCTGGAGAGGTTGGTATGCTGATACATGGTCAACAAGACCCCCTTAACCGCCAGGTCCGCGTTTAGATTGTCCCTGACAAGAATAATCGTGTGCAGTAATTCGCTCAGTCCTTCCAGCGCGTAATATTCGCATTGAAGGGGTATGATGACGCCTGTAGCGGCAACCAGTCCGTTCAGGGTTAACAATCCCAAGGCCGGGGGACAATCCAGCACGATGTAATCATACGCGTCCTGAACGGGAACGATCGCGTTGCGCAGACGAAATTCACGGTCGTTTTCGCCCACCAATTCTATTTCCGCTCCCACGAGATCGCGGTGTGAAGGCACCAGAGACAGGTTGTCATAATTGGTGGCGAGAACGACCTGGTCCAGCGGAACGTGGTCCACTAAAACATCATAAATGGTAGTGTCATATTTGTTTTTGTCAACACCAACGCCCTGGCTGGCATTACCCTGTGGATCCAGGTCCAACAAAAGCACTTTTTTACCTGCTTCGGCAAAACATGCCGCAAGATTCACGGCGGTGGTGGTTTTGCCCACCCCGCCTTTCTGGTTAGCCACAGCGATAATACGCGCCATTGAGTGTTTTTCCGAGTTTTGAAGGATACGTTCCGTTGAAATGTAAATGATACGTTTCACAAGCGGGACAAGTCAATTCTCCTGCCATAACAAGGATACCCTTGACTTTCCGAAACAGGTTCACTGGATACGCGAATGCCTTTACAGGTACTATACCGTTATTCCCTTGATTTTCAACAGCATCACATGATTGATATCCCTTATGACCCTTGCGTTGACAGGATTAAGCCATCACACCAGCCCGCTCGCCCTGCGCGAACGGATGACGCTTTCCACCGGGAACCTGCCGGATCTGCTTGCGGCGTTTCAAAAAGAACTGGGTCCGGAAAGCGGCGTGGCGTTGCTGGCCACCTGTAACCGCATTGAAGTATACGCCTGTGCCAAGATACCCACGGAGCAATTGTATCGGGAAATGGTGCGGTTCCTCGGCAAAACCTATCAATTGGCTGAATCGGAATTCTCGGGATTTCTTTATTTTAAAGCGGAGGCTGAGGCGGTTACCCACCTGTTCCGTGTTGCCGCAAGCCTGGACAGCATGGTGGTGGGGGAAAACGAAATACTGGGCCAGATCCAACAAATGCTTGACACTGCCCGCGCTGCGGAAACGCTGAACCGGGTGCTGAGCACCCTGCTGCAACGCTCCCTGAAGTGCGGCAAACGGGTGCGAACTGAAACGCAAATCAGCAAGGGCAAGGTTTCCGTGGCTTCCATCGCAGTAGATCTCGTGGAATCGATCTTGAAAGACCTCCACGGGAAAGCGGCCATGATTATCGGCTCCGGACAGGTGGGCGAACTGGCCATGAAAAGCCTGGTGGAGCGCGGGGTGAACCGCGTCATGGTGCTCAACCGCACCCTTGAACGGGCAAAGGCCCTTGCCCGCCGCTACCATGGCGAAGCCATTATCCTTGAAGCGCTCCCCTGCCACCTGCACCGGGCGGATATTGTCATCAGCTCCACGGGCGCCTCCGAGCTTATCCTGAAAGCGTCCGACTTCGAACGCGCCATTGTGCAGCGAGGCCGCGCCCCCATGATCGTCATCGACATCGCCATTCCCCGTGATATCGAGCGGGAGGCCGGGGGCGTTGACAACGTGTATTGTTATGACATGGACGATTTGCAGGGGGTGGCGGAACGCAACCTTTTAAAACGCCAGGAAGAGATCTCCGCCTGCACAAACATCGTGCAGCAGGAGGCCGCCAGTTTCCTCAACTGGCGACATCGCCTGAACGTTGATCCCGTAATTTCGGCCCTTACATGCGCTTTTAACCAAACCCGTGAAAAGGAACTGCAACACGCACTGAGAAAACTCTCCGGGTTAACGGAGGAGGAACGCCGCGTGGTGGAGCATCTTTCGAAACGGATTACAAACAGCCTGCTGCGCAAGCCTGTGGATGCCGTGAAACACGCCCTGCCCGAGGAACAAGAAATGATGACCGCCATCCTGGAGCGTTTTTTCAGCCTGGGGGATTCGGAGCCTTTATGACCATTGTTTTCGGCACAAGGGGCAGCGCTCTTGCCCTTTCTCAAACCGAACACACGATACGGCGTTTTCGTGAATTGAATTCGGACGTTCAGACGGAGATGGCCGTAATTACCACGACAGGAGACAGGTTGGCAGACGCCCCTCTTGCCGCCATCGGCGGACTAGGAGCCTTCACCCGTGAAATCGAACAGGCGCTCCTTGTGGGCGACATAGACGCCGCGGTCCACAGCCTGAAAGACTTGCCCGTTCAACAGCCGGACGGCCTCCACCTCTGCGCGATAGCGGAACGCACTACACCGGCGGATGCCCTCGTTTCGGAAGCGGGCCACACCCTGGAATCCCTTCCTGAAGGCGCCCGGGTGGGCACCTCCAGTCTGCGCCGAAAAATGCAGCTGCTTTTGTTGAGGCCTGATTTGCGCATCATGGAACTTCGCGGCAATGTGCCCACGCGCATTGCGCGCGTCCGTGAAGGGCGTATTGACGCAGCCGTCATCGCCCTGGCCGGCATGCGTCGTTTAAATCTGGAAAAGGAAACCTGTTTCCGGGAGATTTCCCTGTCACAAATGCTTCCCGCTCCGGGACAGGGGGCTTTGGCGGTGGAGATACGCACAGGCGACGCTGACCTCGCCAGGCGCGTCGAACGGCTCCACGATGCCCGGGCAGCCGCGGAAGTCCGTTGCGAGCGCGCCATTCTGGAGGGATTCGGCGGGGGTTGCCGGTCTCCACTGGGCGCCCACGCGAGTTGCGCGGACGGGATGCTCCGCATAGAGGCCCTGGCCGGGAATCCGGATACAGGAGAGGCAAAACGGGTACAGGAAAGCGGTGCCGTGGGAGACGCGGAATCGCTGGGCAGAGAAATCGGCCTTAGGCTGCGTAAAGGGCTTAATCTGTGCTGATGAAAGACGGTTCTCCTCAAGGCCTTGGGGGCAAACGCATTGTAGTAACACGGGCCGCCCACCAGGCGCTGGCGTTCAGCCGCAAACTTGAACAATGCGGCGCCAGGGTCCTGCACCTGCCCCTTATCACAATTACCGCAACGCAGGAACCGGACTGCCCCATTGACCTGGAAATTTTTGACTGGTTGCTGTTGACCAGCGCCAACGCTGTTCATTACCTTGACCTTTGCCTCAAAAACACCGGGAAATCCTTTGAAAATCTTTCACACTGCCGTGTCGCCGTCATCGGACGGGCAACCCAAAAAGCCCTTGCGTCCCACGGTGTCAATGCGGAAGTACTCCCGGAGAAACATGTAGCGGATGCGCTTATAAAGGCGCTTTTTACGGCAGAACACCATCCGGCTGGTAAGCATGTTTTATACCCGAAGGGGAGCCTGGCAAGTCACGAGATAGAATGTGCCCTTAAAATACGCGGCATGTCCGTCACCTCTTTTATTTGTTATGAAACGCTTTTCCGTCCGGTGCCTCCCGAAGAAATCAAACTGCTGGCCGCTTTCAACCCGGATGCCGTCACCTTCTTCAGCCCTTCTGCCGTCCAGTCTTTCGTAACCGCCGGCCTGCAGCGGATTGTAACCGTCGGCACCCGGCACACCGTCTACGCTTCCATCGGCCCCGTAACCACAAAATCCATTCAAGAAGCGGGATTATCCCCGGTGATTGAATCGCCTCGCCAAATAGAAGATAATCTCATTCAAACACTGGGCGCCTATTTTGTCCGAAAAAATTATAATACTATAAATTAAATGCAACTTGGTCAAGGGAAGACGTTATTATGACTTTCGTGGTATGCGACCCCTGCATTAAGTGCAAATATACCGAATGCGTGAGCGTTTGTCCGGTAAACTGTTTTCACGAGGGAGAAAACATGCTGGTGATCGATCCGGATGAATGCATCGATTGCGGTGTCTGCGTTGAAGAATGCCCGGTACGCGCCATATATTGTGATGAAGAGGTGCCGGCAAAATGGCGGGAATATATAGAACTCAATCGCAAGTACGCGAAAGAATGGCCTGTCATACGGGACAGCCGTGATCCGCTTCCCACGGCGGATGCCTTCAGCGAGATGGAAGACAAACGTGCCCATTTCAGCCCCGAACCCGGATCACCGCCCGATACACCAGAAGAAGATCAGGAAGGGTAGGCTTCATGCGCATCCCGGCGTCGCTAAAAACCTTCGCGCCGTTAATGACCAAAATTCACCGGTTATTTGCCGTTGCATTTATGCTCCTTTTTCTCTGCGCGTCACCTGCTACTGCCCACGGCCTCAGCCTGCGACAAAAGGCGGATCTCTTTCAGCGTGATATGGAAGAACGTTTTCTTCTGGACGGTCAGGCCTTGTGCAAGCTGAAATTACCCGTATCGGGCCGGGATTTTATCGCCTATAATATGCCGGACAACGCCTATATGACCGGTATGCACACGGGCACCCTTGCCATGAAGTATGCCGTAACGCGGGACGAGTCGGACCGCCAGGCCGCACTTCAATCGTTGAAGGCAATGCATTTGCTATGCGCGGTTTCCGGTGTGCCCGGCGTACCGGCACGCGCCGCGTGGCCTGCGGAGAAGCCCATGGAAGACGACGGCATCTGGCGCAAGTCATCGTGCGGACGGTATTTGTGGCGGGGCGATGTGAGCACGGACCAGGTGGACGGCCTCATGTTCGGATTCGCTCTCGCTTTTGACCTCGTCGCGGATGATGAAGAAAAGGGGAAAATCGCCAGTGACGTAACGGCCATTGTCGACCGCGTGCTGGAACATGACATGCGCATTGTGGATGTGGACGGAAAACCCACGCGCTGGGGGCGCTACGGGCCGGAATATGTCTCCCGTGGCGAACGCATGAACGCCCTTCTTTGGCTGCAGGCGCTTAAAGTGGCGGCACACGTGACCGGGGCGGACAAATACACGGAACTGTACACAAGATGGGCGGTGGGGGAGAACTACATGGAATATGCGCAGACCGCGCGGCGCATGGCCAGTCCATTGTTCCCCGGCTTCGTAAACCACAGTGACGACGTGCTGATTTTTCTAGCCTATGTGCCGTTACTGATGTACGAGGAAGACGAGACCTTGCGCGCTGCGCTCCTCGCGAGCCTGCAGCGCGCCTGGGAGGGTGACGGGCGGTTTCCTGGAGTGCAGCCCGAACGAAATCCCTTTTATGCCTTTGTTGTCGCCAGGCACCTGAAAACCGTTTCGGACATTCCGGGGGCTACAGACACGTTGCGCTGGTTCCCGCTGGACATGAAATGGAATTGTGACACGATCAAAAAATACGAGGCTGCATTACATTTCCGCTTTGATAAAATGCCCGCAAGCCCCGAACCCGAACGGGGCCGGCCAGTTCCAATAGACCGCCGGACCAAAACCTGGTCGGCCTGGGTTCAGGACCCTTATCACAGCGGCGGGGAAAGGACTTGGGACGAGCCCATCGAGTACAATGGCCATGACTACCTCCTCGCCTACTGGACCGGCCGTTATTACGGTTTTATAAACGAAAACGATTGACCCGGGCACCCTTGCGGCCCTCGATACAGGAAGATATATCAACGTGTTGCGTTTTGCGGTATTAGGAAGCAGCAGCAGCGGCAACGCCATGCTGGTATTTACGGAAAAGACCAGGATCCTGGTGGACAACGGCTTCAGTTATAGGAAGTTGTCCGAGACCCTGGGCACCATCGGCATATTGCCGGAAAGCCTTGACGCGGTGCTGGTCACCCACGAACATACTGACCATGTGCGCGGGCTCGGGCCCCTGTCACGCAAAACCGGGGTGCCTATATTCATGACCCGGGGCTGCGCGGAATGCCTGCCTCCCTATACCGGCAACATCGCCAATCTGGTTCGTTTTGAGTCGGGCGACTCCCTCGCATTCAAGGACATCGAAGTCACCAGTTTCGCCGTATGCCACGATGCCGCGGACCCGGTGAACTACACCTTTAAATCGCAGGACGCCAAACTGGGAACAGCAACGGATTTCGGGCACTGTTCCCAATTGACCCGGGCGCGCCTTGCGGGTTCTCATGCGCTCGTCATAGAATCCAACTATTGTCCGGACATGTTGCGTCGAGGCCCCTATCCGCCCCAGGTCCAGCAGCGCATTCACAGCCGCAACGGCCATCTTTCCAATCACGATGTGCAGCAGCTTCTGAAGGAGCTTTCCCACGACGCGTTACGGCTTGTGGTGTTGACCCACATCAGCCGGGAGAACAACACGCCGGACCTGGCCTGCATGCTGGCCAGGGAAGCCTTGGGCGACCTGCCCGTGAATGTGCTTGCCGCGCCGGCGGACAGTGCTTCCCCTGTCTTTGAGATTTGCCCATGAAGGTGTCTCCCGCATTTTTTCAGGATGAGGAAACCCGGCGACTTCTGGAAATGGCGGCAAGCGCGGCGGCATTGCCCATGTGCCTTCACAGCGGGGATGGCCTGAAAATTTCGGGATGGGGGGGATGCGAAGCCTGCACTTGGGTGAACAGTCATGGGACGGGGAAAAAGGCATGCCGAAAGTGCCGAAGCGATGCCGCCCGGCTCACCCTGCTTGAACAAGTGCCGGTAACCTTTGTCTGTCATATGGGATTCACTTGCGTCATTGCCGCCCCTTTTAGACAGGGTGGCTACACGGTTGTTTTCGGCCCCTTCATACCCGCTGACGCGGCGCAAGGGGTTGAGTTTGCCGTCAGACAGGGGCTTTTATCCCTGGATACCTCCCGGCCTACGGCGCAACCCCTGCCTTTTTCTATCAAGGACGTACGGGTGGTTCCCCAAGGCTCGGTCAGCGCCGCCGCGGATTGGCTGCTTTACGGGTTGCGTAGCCGCGTTGAGGCCTGGGTGGAGAAAGAGGCGTTTGAAACCCCGTCTATTTCAGAGTTGCCTGAAGAACCTGTTGCTCCGAACACAGGCAACGATACCCGCCCGGACAATGACGTGGGACTCAGAATACTGGGGCTGTCGCTGCTGTGCGGGCACCCGGGCGAAGTACGGTCTTGCCTTGCGGATATGCTTGCCGAATCAAACGCCACATTACCTGCCATGCAGTCCCAGATGACCAGGGCCCTATCCGAGATGCTCGACACGGTCCAGCGTCTTGGCGGCGATACCACGGGAGCCTGGAAAGCCTACAGCCGCTTTGTGGAGAAGGCACCTTCCCTGGAAAGCCCTGAAATGTTGCTCCGCGCCGCCGACAGGATATTGCGCGGCCTTTCCCGAGACTGCGCCCCATTTTTTAATACCAGGCACACCTACATGCCCCTGGTGATGGCATCCCTCCACCGGGACTACGCTTCCGACAAACTTCTTTCCAGAATCGCCCGGGAAGCGGGCGTGGCGCCGTCCAGCATTACCCGCGCGCTCGAGAAAATGACCGGCGCCTCCTTTTCGGAAGTGTTGGGCCGCATACGAATACACAGGGCGTGCCGTCTCCTGCGAACGACCTCCATGCCAACCGCCGGCATTGGAGTGCTGGTGGGCATATCGGACCAAAGCAACTTCTGCAAGGTTTTTCGACGTTACCGTGGATGCAGCCCGGGCATATATCGGGAACAGTTGGAAAAACGGGGCAGAGGATAGGCGGATACCGGATCTCAGGAACGTATACCAGAGGAGGAAAATGAAGAACATTCCCGGCATAGCCAGAAGCGGATGGAAGCAGCGCCTGTATGAATGGTGGCTGCGTCAGAAATGCCCGACCGAATTCCTTTGCGATCACTGCAAATATGATTACGGATCGGCCTGCAACCGCCCGGAACGGCCCAACGCGATACGATGCCCGGATTACCGACCGCGGGTTTAGGCAGGCAATACTGCTTCACCCACATGCGGATATTGCCTGTTGATGCGGTATTTCACGGCTGAAGTGGCGGTGTCCGGGAGACTGTCCCTTTCGTATGGTTATGCCAAAACATAGGGGGTGTGCTATACTGTCGAATCAGAGGGTACACCCCACATAAAACGGGCTATAATCCGGACAAAGGCCCGATCATCCCCGGGCCGACCGTAAACTTTTCCCGGGTTTTCTCAACGGCAACCAAAGGAGACATACCATGGATATCGGAATGCTTACAACACCCCTGTCGAGCCATACCCTGGATGATATCATCGACATGATTGAGGACTCCTTTATTGACGCCCTTGAAATTCCAGCCCACCCCGGCAGCCCTCATATTGACGCCGCCAAACTGACCAAGTCGCGTATCAAAGAAATCCGGGAAATGCTTGACGACTGCATGCTCACCATAAGTTCTTTATGTTATTACACATGCGACATTTCCAATCCCAAGAAGATCGCCCAAACGCAGACGGCCGCCAAAAAGGTGATCGATGCCGCCGCCGCCCTGAACGTGCCCGTGGTCTGCATGCTTACCGGATTCGCCGCCCCGGGCATGACGAAACTGGAAACCATCCAAAAAGTGCTTCCAAAAGCCTTCAAACCCATCCTGGCACACGCGGCCAAAAAGGGCATCAATATCGCCGTTGAAAACTGGTATCAGACCTGCCTGCAGGGACTCGACACCTTTGAGGCGCTTTTTGAGGCGATTCCCAATGACAACTTTGGATTGAATTATGATCCGTCTCATCTGGTGCACCAGGGATGCGATCATCTCGCACCGGTGGCGCTTTATAAAGACCGGCTTTTCCACACCCATGCCAAGGATACCCTGATTGATTACGCCCAGCGCGCCCGGCAGGGCGTGTATGCTGAAGGCTGGTGGCGTTATGTAATCCCGGGGTACGGATGCATCAACTGGGGTGAATACATCGGCACGTTGATGCACAACGGCTATGACGGCGTGTTAAGCATTGAACATGAAGACACCGCTTTTGACGCCCTGGCGGGCTTCTTCTTCGGCGCGAATCATTTGGCCCAATTTTGTTGAAAAGCCTTTGCCGCTGAATAGCAAACAGGCGGAACATTCTGGTCTGTTCCCGCATCTGGTTGTTTATGTAATATTAATTCACTCTTATAGCAAATCAAAGGAGCCTATGGATGCATAAACTGGTATTAATACGGCACGGACAAAGTACTTGGAACCTCGAAAACCGGTTCACCGGCTGGACAGACGTCGATCTGAGCGAGCAGGGCCGCCGTGAAGCCCAATCGGCCGGCAAGATTCTTAAAGAGGAAGGCTATGAATTCGATCTCGTCTATACTTCCGTGCTGAAACGCGCCATCCGGACCATGTGGCTTACCTTGGATGAACTGGATCAAATGTGGCTTCCGGTGGTAAGGGACTGGCGGCTTAACGAACGGCATTACGGCGCGCTGCAAGGCTTGAACAAGTCGGAGACAGCGGCCAAGCACGGGGAAGATCAGGTAAAAATCTGGCGCAGGTCCTATGATATTCCACCGCCCCCGCTGGAAGAGGATGACCCACGCAACGCTGCACTGGACCGCCGCTACGCGGGTCTTTCCAAGGAAGAAATTCCGCTTACCGAAAGCCTTAAGGAGACCGTCGCCCGCTTTGTGCCCTATTGGGAAGAAACCATAGCGCCCCAGGTCGCCTCGGGAAAACGTGTGCTTATCGTCGCTCATGGCAACAGCCTGCGCGCGCTGGTCAAGCATCTGGACTGCATTTCGGAAGAGGATATTATCGGCCTGAACATACCCACCGGCGTTCCGCTGGTGTATGATCTGGACAAGGACCTGAAACCGCTCGGACACCGGTACCTCGGCGATCCGGAAGCGATCCGCAAGGCCGCCGAGGCCGTGGCCAATCAAGGCAAAGCCGGCTGATTCCCCCTTACAGAACAACAGCAAAGCGGCAAGGAACCGTTACGGTTCTTTGCCGCTTTATTTATAAGCCTACGTAATTTGTCTACTTTCGAAAGGAAATCAGGATATCCGCGGAATCCCGTTCAAGCGGCGCTTTGGCATAACTTCCATAACATCCCGCCACAGTAAATCCTGCAGACGCTGCGGTTGACCGCAAATACTCCGCGTCCCAATGGCGTAGGACGAAGGATTCTCGTGTTTCATTCATTCCCGCGTACGTGACCATAAGATAATTGATAACAAGTTCGGTCCGGTCTGCCGTTGGAGAAAAGCGCTTCACCGCCGCGACCTCACCGTTCGGCAGTACGGTCCGTTCCATGCGCACCCGCGGTTGTTTCATGGCCTCCGCCTGATAATTCAAGGTCTGCGTGATCAGGATGCCTCCCGGAAGCAGGACATCGTAAACATGCTGAAAGAACCGCTCGATCTGCCGTCCGTCCTCCAGGAGGCAAAGGGAATTGCCCAAACAGAC
The DNA here is from genome assembly GCA_012730105.1 of Candidatus Hydrogenedentota bacterium. Taxonomy (GTDB): domain Bacteria; phylum Hydrogenedentota; class Hydrogenedentia; order Hydrogenedentales; family CAITNO01; genus JAAYBJ01. Next base: position 7,915 of record JAAYBJ010000146.1, on the reverse strand, counting down.
CACCAGGCCATAAGGACCGCCCGCAGGAGCGCACATGTCTCCCACCCCATAAGCGATGTTTGTACGGCTACGATATCGGCCTGCATGGGCGATCATTTCCGGGCTGAGATCAAAGGCATGCACCTCGGCGCCGTGCGCCGCGAAAAACTCGGCATGCAGTCCCAGCCCGCAGGCAAGGTCCGCCACCTTCTTTTCAGGCGCGGCGGCGAGCGCCTCGAGCAGGAAGGGACCCTCCCGGTCGAGACGCCCGCCCCGGTTGCCGAGCAGTTCATAAAGTTCCGCTGTTTGAAACGCAGTCATCAGCATTCAGGCGCCCGTCATCCCAGCATGGCGGCGAGGTCGGATTCGACCTCGTTGATGGGCGTCAGTCCGAAGGTGTCCACAAGCACCTTGAGCACATTGGGTCCGACAAATGCCGGGAGGGTCGGGCCGATGCGCATCCCCTTGAGTCCCAGGTGCAGCAAGGTCAGCAGGATCACAACGGCCTTCTGCTCGTACCAGCTGAGCACGATGGAAAGCGGCAGGTCATTCACGCCGCATTCGAAAGCATTGGCGAGGGCCACCGCGATCTGGATGGCGCTGTATGCGTCATTGCACTGGCCGATATCCAGCAGGCGTGGAATACCGCCAATATCGCCGAATTCCTGCTTGTTAAAGCGATATTTACCGCAGGCCAGCGTCATAATGACGCAGTCATCCGGCACGCTGGAGGCCAGATCGGTATAATAATCCCGGCCGGGTTTCGCGCCGTCGCAGCCGCCGATGAGGAAAAAGCGCCGGATTTTGCCGGCCTTCACGGCGTCAATAACGGCGCCGGCCACATTCATCACGGCATTCCGGCCGAAGCCGATGGTAATATGCTTGGCTTCCTCGTCCTCAGCAAATCCCGGCGCAGCCAACGCTGCTTCGATCACCGGAGCGAAATTGCGGTCGCTGATATGGGTGACGCCGGGCCACTGCACAAGCCCACAGGTAAAGATGCGCGACTGGTAACTCTGCCTCGGGCGCTGGATGCAGTTGGTGGTCATCAGAATGGCGCCCGGAAAGGCGTCGAATTCCTTCGCCTGATTCTGCCAGGCACCGCCGTAGTTGCCGACCAGATGCTTGTATTTCTTCAGCCCCGGGTAGGCCAGGCACGGCAGCATTTCACCATGGGTGTACACGTTGATGCCCTTGCCTTCCGTCTGTTTGAGCAGTTCGTCCAGATCCTTCAAGTCATGGCCGGAAACCAGGATGCATTTCCCTTTAACCGGCGTAACCCGCACCTGGGTCGGTTCCGGATGGCCATAGGTGCCGGTGTTCGCCCCGTCGAGCATTTCCATGACGCGCAGATTGACTTCGCCGACCTTAAGCGCCTGACCGACCAGCGCATTCACATCCTCAACGCCCCGCGCCAGGAAATCCATCGCCTCATGGGTGTACGCGTAGACGGCATCGTCTTCCACGCCCAGAATGCAGGCGTGATCCGCGTAGGCGGCCATGCCTTTCAACCCGTACAGGATCAATTCCTGTAGCCCCGCGACATCCTTGCCGAAATGCTGCAGGCGGTTTTCAATGCTGACGGAAACGCCCTGGCGCACCATGCCATCCCGGTCTGGAGCGATTTCCAGGGAAGCAGGTCCCTGCGCTGGTTTCGGGCCGTTGCCGGCAGCCTGGCAGGCCTGGCCACAGGCTGAGCGCATCTTATCACGGAGTTCCACGCCGCGCTTGATCATGGTAACGATCGTGTCGGCATCAAAATTCACATTGGTAACGGTCGTAAACAACGCTTCCATGACAAAACGGTCTACTTCGGCATCCTTGACTCCCTGTTGCCGTGCGCAATGGGCGTACTGGCTAATACCTTTGGCCACATGCACCAGCAAGTCCTGCAACGCCGCCGTTTCGGGGTCTTTGCCACACACACCGTGGGCGGTGCAGCCCGTGGATTGCGCAGTTTGCTCACACTGATAACAGAACATCGACATTTTGATTCTCCTCTCCTGAAGTTGCAACCTATGCTGTCCGGCAAACAAACCGACAGCGTTATTATACCCTAATTCGCATAAGTATTACGCGCTATAACGGCGCCTTCCACACCAAGGATGACCTCTTCGACCGCAACACCGCTGCCGGCCTGACTGCGGGCGCTTACTACCCACTGTGTAATGCCCCGGCAGCAGGGCACTTCCATGCGAACCACCGTGACGCTTTTGGGACGGGCCTGCTGAAACATGGCCACCAGTTTTTCCATATAACCGGAGGGATCATCCAGTTTCGGGCAGGCGATCGCGACGGCTTTTCCTTTCAGGAGACGTGGATGAAAGGAACCGCACGCGAAGGCGCTGCAGTCCGCCGCAATGAGGATGTCGGCGCCCTGGAAATGCGGCGCCCCGAAATTAACCAGGTGCAATTGCACGGGCCAGTGTCCCAGAGCGGAAGGAGCGTCGGCTGTGGGCGCGGCCTGTTCCGGCTCCTGCCTTTGGAACTGACGCGCACGGGATCCGGGACACCCGCCCGACGGGGCCGTATGCGCGGAATGACCGGGAAGGCTGGACGGACAGGGCCGCACCGGAGCGGGGGCGTGGGTAGCACCGGTCGTCGCCGCCGCGGCGGCATGAGCCATTTCCGGAGGCAATTCAAATTCCGGCGCTTCCCGTTCCTCCAGGGTCAAGGCCCCGGTAGGGCAATTGCCGATACAGGCACCCAGACCGTCGCAAAAGTTTTCTTTGATTAATTTCGCCTTGCCATCAATAATGGCAAGCGCCCCTTCAGCGCAGTCAACAATGCATTGCCCACAGCCTGTGCATTTCTCTTCGTCTATTCTAATGATGTTTCTTATCGGCATGTCATTTTCCTTTCTCGGTTGCCGTTTCGTTCCACATTTCGTGACAATTTTACCGCGAAAGGAAAACTTTTACCTTGACTTAGATCAAGACGGAAAAAAATAGTTTCTTCGTTACTTTTTCAATGCGAGTCAAAAAAAGACACAAGCAGAAGGGGGGGGCGGATTTGACAAATCCGACGATACAGACACTTCAGAATTATTCGTGTCTATTCGTGTTCATTCTTGGTTCCATTCGTTTTCTTCGTTAGAAAAGCGGCACGGTCGCGTCCGTTACCGTAACCGCCTCCGCAGGAAGTAGGGCGAGGAGATCAGGCAAGTCATACCAGGAAAGGGCGTCATGCACCGCATTCACCAGCTGTTGCGCGGCGCGCGGCGTGTTCACCGCCTCCGTCCAGGAAGGAATGCCTCCCTGAAGGATGACGTGCGTAAAAAGGCCCGGACGCAGCGCGGCGGCATGCAGGGCTGGCACGGTGGCCTGCCCGAGCGCAACCATGTGCAGCGGGTGCTCTTCCCGGGAACGAAGAAAATCGGCAACGGCATAAATATCCATCGTCCGCATGCCCACGTAGGATTTGGACAACATATAGGCCAGGAAATAATCCTGCCACTCCGCACCCACCTGTTTTGTCCAATCGGCAACGGAGACGCCCGCTGTTTCGCCCATACCCCGTAATTCGACCCAGCATACCGCATGTCCGGCTGCCAGCAACGAGGTTCCTGGATTATCCTGGTTCAACACGTCTTCCAAGGGTTTCTCCTGGCACAGGATGACATAGTCACCTGTGAATGCGGCGGGCTTCTGAAGATATACCCGCAGCAGAATGCCCGGCTCCGGCTGGATAAAGAACAGTTCAGCCTTTGCAGTATCTCCGGTAAATCCGGGCGCGGGAAGCGCTTCGACCTTAGATTCAGCCTCGTCCGTGAGCCCAATCAGTTCCCGGATTTTGCCACGGAAAGTATCATCGTCAACACCCTGCCTGTACACGGTGCGTTTTTCGGCCAACTCCCCGGCGCGCTGTCGATTCAAATCCAAAACCGATTGCGCGCCTTCGATCAACATCACCTGGCCTTGCGGCGTGCAGCGCAGCTCTTCATCCGTCAGTACGGTAAACTCAGGTTCTGTTATTACCTGGTCTTTCCCAAGGAGCCACCGGCTCATCCAGCGTGCGGCGGCCTCACGTTGCGGCCGGGCAAAGCCGTGTTCAGCGTCGTTTTCGATCAAATCCACCCGTTCCGAATATCCCAACCGGGAGAAAAGACGTTTGGCTTCGCGAAAAGCCTGCCACGTTCCCGTAATGTCAAAGAAGTCCTGGGTCGCGGAACAGATCAAGGTAGGTCTCGGCGCGCGCAGATGAATGTAATCGGGATGGTCCAGGCCTTTCGCAATCTGGCCATGAATATTTTGCTCGGCGTCCTGGGGCCCGATGGTGGTCAGCAGTTTTTCAAAGTTGGTGATGTAACAGGACGGCGCCGCGCACAGGATCCGTTCGTCCAGCGCCATAAGATAACTGGTCAGGGTGCCGCCGCCGGAGTTACCCGTGCAGCCGATGCGGTCAGGAATGATATCCGGCCGGCTCTGCAGGTAGTCGATGGCACGCATGCCGTCCCACACGCGATACCCGGCGGTACTGGTGCCGGTCATTATGGCGCCCACCCCAAGAATCGTGTGCTCCAGGGTGGTTCCAAATTCACAGGTCCCGTCTTCCTTAAGGAAGGCGTACCGTTCCCCCTGGCCGAGTGGGTCATAGCACAAGGCGGCCATGCCATTGGCGGCAAGCAGCATGGAAGCACGCTGGTACGCGTCCATCCCCTTGCCGTTGGCGCTGTGGCCGCAAGGCACGATAATGCCGGGCCATGGCCCTTCGGTTTTCGGTAGATACAGAATGGCGGTGACATAGAATTTCGGGCGGCTTTCAAAAATCACCTTCTCGTATCGGAACCATTCCGTTTCGCCCTGGCCCACGATCTGCGGATTTAAAGGCGTTCTCTCCGGAAAACCGCCCAACTGCGTCGTGAAAAAAGCATGCAGATCAGCCTGGTACCCCTTAACCTCTTCCTCCGTTTTCAGGGTTTCATACCGCGCCTTGCGTTCTTCCAGAAGGGTAATCGCATGCTCGGTCAAATATTGTTTCATCATTTCAGACGGCTGCGCGCCATCCAGCTGGCCCTCAAGCGACGCAAGCGTATCTGCAACACCGGCGGTTCCCGTCATCACCATGCACGCAATAAGTATCAAGTTCATAAGTCATTCCTTCCATATAAAACTTAAACGCCAACTACTTCAGCCATTGTTTTTCTGGAACCATGGCGACTACACAGGAATCCTTGCACTATAAATAATGCCTAACGCCAAAAACAAAACATTCCTTCACAGCACATCGCATAAATGAAGTATTTCCCACTACAGCGGTCGTTTTCATTCTCGTTCCCAAATTCCAATTTGGGAACGTACGCTCTATTGAAATTCCATTTCCTTTGCCGCTTTCTGGTCATGCTTTTACCCGTCTTATATTCCCCAGGCTTGCGAAGTAGAACTTCGCATGTTATTGCGTTCCCAAATAGGAATTTGGGAACGAGGGCAAAGTCTTTCTTGTTGTTCTATGCCGGCGAGGACGCCGGCGCTACCAGGATTTTAAAACTCATACTTAATTGTCAACGAAACGGCCTTTAGCGCCTAAATACGCTTCCTCAAATACGCCACGGCGTGCGACGTGCCCGGCGCAACAGACGATTTGCCTGTTCGTCTTCCGGGAATATTTCGTTCAGCGGGTCCCATTTCAGCGAACGGCCGAGTTTGTAGGTAAGCATGGTCAGATGCCCCAGGGAGGCGGCGCGATGGCCTATACCTTCATGGGAATGGGGCTTATTGCGCGTCCGGATGCATTCGAACCAATTCCCGTGGTGGTCCTTGTCGCCAAGGGCAACATCATGTTCCCAGGCGTTGTATTCCGCCATGAGTTCTTCCGGGCCCCCTGTGACGCCGGAACCGCCGGACATGGTGGTCAGCCAGCCGCGCTCGCCCACCACCACGCCGCCGAAGTTACCGTCCAATACCGCAGTGTCAGGCACCGCGCCATACAGGTTCTTTACCTCGTCCCATCCCCTGACCAGGTGGAGCAACTCGCCGTTGGCGTATTTGCAGGTGAGTGTGGGAAAAGCGTTGCTGCCGGGGTGGATACATTCAACAGGGCCGCTTTCTTCATAGCCGAGGGCATAGTGCAGCACGTCCGCCGCATGGGAGTGGTACCATGTGGACGGTCCCGCGCCGAAGTCTTCGCAGAAGGACCAGGGGACCACCCCCGGCCAGGGGTTGATGTGATAGAGGGAATTATAGGGACGCCATAGTGCCGGGCCGACCCAGAGGTTCCAATCCAGACCTTCCGGAGTGGGTTCCCCCGGCAGGGCGAAATCCATCGTGGCAAAGGAACGCGCCGTCACCTCAGGATTGATTGCCGCCGCATAGGGATGAAATCGCTCGGCGCCGATGAAACCGCCCAGGTCGCCCCAAAGGGTAAAGGCGGCCTTTACCTTTCCCAATCCCCCCGTCCGGATAAAGTCGCAAGCCCGACGGATAACCGGGTGTGTTCGGTATTGACTGCCGTTCTGAAAGACCCGGTTATTGCGACGCACCGCCTCCACGAGTTGACGGCCTTCGTCAATGGTAATAGAGATCGGTTTTTCGCAGTACACATCCTTTCCGGCTTCCGCGGCATGGATGGACATGGGGCTGTGCCAGTGGTCCGGCGTGACGATGACCACGGCATCAATGTCGTCACGTGCCAACACTTCCCGATAATCATTATAGGCGGTGCACCCCTTGTAGGTCCCGTTTTCCGTCCTATCGGCGTAGGCGGATGCCAATTCCGCCATGCCTTCATCGAGGCGTGATTTGTCCACATCGCAGAGGGCAATCACCTCCACCTCCGAATCATGCGTGAGGCGGCTCAGATGGCCCCGCCCCATGATGCCGCGCCCGATCTGGCCGATGGTGATGCGATTGCCTGGCGCAACCGTGCCGTCCGCGCCCCGTGCGGATGCCGGGATAATCATGGGCGCAGCGAAGATACTCGCCATGGCAGCGGAACGTCCGATGAAATCGCGGCGAGTGATCGTATTGGCCTTGTCCGAATCTTTATTTAATTTCGTTGGCATCGAGGTGCTCCGTGCTTGTAACCAGTCGTTTCTTTCGTTCGTCAAGACTGTTGACTATGCCTGCCCGTTGATCGCCTTCAACCTTATCCAGGGCAGCCCGCAACGCCTCGTCCGCTAAAGTAGTGGGGATTGCTTCGAGTGCCAGGCGTGCTTGGTCAGACAGTTCCGCGTCAGGCAACATTGCTGCCAGCACGGGAACGCAACGGTCGGTGCCTATGAGGGCAAGTTGGCGGCAAATGTATTCTTTGGCCGGGATGGGCGCCTCAGATTGCAGTACCTCCAGCAGGGCCTGTTCGATTTCGGCCAGTTTTTCGGCATTTCCATAAGCGGCGACAATGGATGCGTCTATTGCCATCAGCGAACCACGGTCCCCGCCCCAGTCGTATACTCTAAGTATCGCTATTAACGTTTCCACAAGGCCTCCTTGTGTTTTGATTACTGCATCACTAGTGTCCGGTTAACTTTTTCGATATAGTCGTTTCGGCCTTTATTTATAGTATCAAAACGCCATGGAAAAATTTTTCGATTTCAAATTGCTGGGGCATTTACACCATACTTTTTCCTTTTCGATAAGGAAAGGAACTTCTGATGAATTCAGGACGCTTGGTGTTTTCCCAGGTGATGGATTTTCTCCCCAAGTACGAGTACAACAAATGTGTAGATCGTTACGGGGGCAACTATCGGGTTCGTATGCTTTCATGTTACGACCAATTTCTCTGTATGGCCTTTGCTCAACTCACCTATCGCGAGAGCCTTCGCGATGCCGTGACCTGCTTGCAGGCATTGGCTCCAAAACTTTTTCACGCAGGAATTCGTGGGAATATAACCCGCAGCACGTTGGCCGATGCGAACGAGAAACGGGATTGGCGGATTTATGCCGACTTCGCTCAGGTGCTCATAGTACAAGCCCGAAAACTTTATGCCAACGAAGACTTC
>JAAYBJ010000145.1 GCA_012730105.1 Candidatus Hydrogenedentota bacterium | reverse complement strand
TAAGGATCATCGAGGGCGAGAGCGCACTCGGCGGTGGATCCCTCCCGGCAACCCCCATCAGAACTTGGCTGATCGCCCTGACACTGCCGGGTTGGTCCGCCGGGGAACTTGCCGCGCGCCTGCGACGGCACGAACCGCCCGTCATCGCGCGTGTCGCGGATGATGCCGTTGTTTTGGACATGCGTTCCTTGCTTCCCGGAGAGGACCTGGAACTCGCCCGCGCGGTGATTCAGTTCGCGCAGGAACCGCCCGCATCCTGACAAGTGAGAAGGATGTGGTATAAAAAAAGTTGTAGGCCGGGTGGAGCGGTACTCAACAATGCAAACGCGTATGTCACAACCGCACAAGGTATATGTATTTTCTCCAATGCATGAATTGGTCCAAGCGGAACCCGCCTTTGAATCGTGAAGGCGGGTTCCGCTTTGCCGTATACATGCTCCAAGTGCTCTTACTCTCATCAGCCTTGTCCGTCGAGGCTCGGCATACCCGATGGTTCCGTTCCACCCGGCCTACGGGTAGACAATTACAGAAAATGTTGTACTATCTGATGCAATACGGTATTATGGTTTAGACCAACTCAGAACTCAGACAGTAATCATGTGCTAAACTAACATCAGTACCAGATAGAAGGCCTATTGTGTGGGAGAAGGCTTTACCATAGGAGTGATCGGTAACCATGAAGTACGGGTGTTTTTGCGGGGGAGTGTTGCTGGTCTGGTGCCTGGCCTGCGGAAGCTTGTGGGCGCAGGAAGCCTCATCATCCAATTCACCAATAGAGTTCATCCTTAATCCGGTCAAGGAGGGTTTTTCCTGCAGCCTTCCCGGAACCCGTCGTGCGGCGGAAGTGTCCTTCAAGAAGGAGCCTGCCTATTCCGGCAAAGAGGTGTATCGGCACGCCCTCAGGTTTGGTGACGGCCCTTCAGATTTCATAGGAGTGGGCTGTGATGCGGAGGCCAATACGCTGCACATCGACAGGAATCGGAACCTGGACCTGACCGATGACGGCCCGGGCGTCAAAGCGGCGGATACCTTCGGGCCGGGGTATTGTGAATTCAACGATGTGACAATTGAACTGACGCACGGCGATATTCCCGTCTCCTATGTGCTGGATATTAGTGTCTACGGGGACTATTTCAGCCCCTCCATCCGTTCCGGTTGGAAGGGGGACATCGAAATCGGCGGGAAACCGTGTTCGATGGGTGTCGCCGACAACTTGGACGGTATCTTTGACGGCGGGGACTCGTTCCTGTTCGACCATGAACGGCACAAAAAGGCGCGCCTGTCCTTTGGCAAGGCGGATGAACTGCCGCTGCCGCGCTGGTTCTTTTTCGAGGGGCAAAACTATCGTATGGAGAGTGCCTTCCGTGTGCTGGACGGGGCGGCGGCGCTTGCCGTCACACTGACGCCTATTACGGAAGGCCTGATGGATATTAGCTTCGAGGGACAGGCGGTTTCCCGCGTGCTTTTTGCCGGCAAGGAGGATGTGTACGGCATGCTGGATTGGCCCGTTCCCGCCATGCGGATTCCCGAGGGGGTGTACACCCTCAGCCGGGTGGACGTGCTTGACAGTTTCTACGGCCATCCGGAGGACGGGGCGGAACTGAAAGCCGGCGGCAATACAGTATTGAAAGCCGGGGGGCCGCTGAATCAGGAAGTGCGTGTTGCCCGCGCCGGCGCCACATTAAACATGAACTATATCCTGAAAGGGATGGGGGATACACCGTATAATACCGATAGCAACGATGTCAATGCGGCGTTGTTCGCGGTTTACAAAGACGGCCGGGTGATCGAGACCGGCACGTTCGAGTATGGCTGAGGCGGCACCTGCTCGTACTCATGGCGAGTACCCCTGACTGTGTATGGCCCGTTGACCATTGTCGGCATCCAGGACATCGGTCCCCTGTGGCCTCGTGAAGGCAAAGCGGTGGCTTACCACTGGCCGGTGTATATTCACGCGGCGCGCCTCATCATACCCCTGGTCCTGGTGGCGCTGCTCCTGCGCCGGCCCAATCGTGCGCGCGGCGCATGGTGGGTGCTGCTTCCGCCCCTGGTCCTGCCTGCGGCGGCTCTCTGGGTCGCGGAGAAGATGGGAGAATCAGAGATTAGCGACGCCATGGGATTCGTGGGCGATAACATGACCCTGTTCTTTTTTGCCCTGGCCTTCCTGTGGCTGATGTCCTACAGACTGGGTAACCTGTCGCGCCTGCACACATTCACCCAGGCCCTGGGGCTGCTTGCCCTGGCCGGGAGTATCGGACTGCTGGGCGTCTCATTCTTCGGCTATGACGCGATGCTCATCCTGAAGGCCTTCGTCTATTCCGTGTTCATCTTCGTCTTTCTCGCGGCCATGGCCCTTACCGCTTTTATGAGCCGGAAACGCTATACGCCGTTGTGGTTCCTGTTCCATTTCTTCATCATCCTTGTGGTGGGTATTGCCGCGGTGGGGACGGCCTTGAGCGTGCTGTTGATGACCCTGGTCGGAGGTATCACCGGGGGCGGTCTTGGTATGGAATATCTGGTTACGATGGTTGTGGGGCAGATGACGGTCAGCGCTTTCACTGGCCTTGTCCTGTTTCTGCTGCTGCTGCCGTTCCTGGCCCTGGCGCTGTGGTGTCCGGTCTACCGGCAGCGGTTCCACGCCATCTTCCGATTGCCGGGGATGCGACCGGCGGGCGATAGCGCGTATAATGACCTGACGCACGAAGTGCCCATGACCGGGGAGGAACCGTCTGCGGGTGAGCCCCCGGAGACAACCAACGGACTTTAAGAGACGGTGATGAAAGCCTTTGCCGATGCCTTGGGCAGGGGCGCCTGTAGACTGCGGGAGTTACGGTATATGTCTCACATGCAATGCCGTGTCGCAATGGCCGCGATAGTGTGCCTGCTGTGTGCGGGCGCGCAGTCCCAAGAGACCTTCCCTTACCCGGAGGAGCCTCTGGAATTCTTGTTGAATCCCGTTGATGATGGCTTTTGGGTCTATGTGCCCGGCGTAGACCCGGATACGGAAATGGTGTTCAAGAAAGAGCCTGAGTACAGCGGGGATACGGTATTCCGAAACGCTATCCGCCTGCGCGGGTCCTCCTCGGATGTTATCGGCCTGGCCTGTGATATGACCGCCGGAACGCTTTACATTGACAGGAACCGCAACCTGGATTTGACGGATGACGGCCCGAGCTTACGGGCTAACGAATCTTCTGCCCCCCATTATGCCCGGTTTGCCAATGTGCGCATTGAACAACTGCACGGCAACGTCCCCGTGCAATATGTGCTGGAAACGGCTGTTTATAGCAACGGTTCTTATTCCGTGGTGCAATCGGGATGGATCGGGGAGGTCGAGATTGACGGCACACCCTGTATCATGGGCATGGCGGACAATCTGGATGGTGCTTTTGGAAACGGGGATATATTCCTTTTTGACCATAACCAAAACTGGGGGGCCCGATTGTCTTGCGGCAACGAGGACAGGCTGACACTGCCGAAGTGGCTCTGGTTTGAAGGCCGACTCTATTGCATCGAAAGCGGCTTCCGGTTGATGGACGGCTATACGGCCCTTGTGGTGTCGCTGATCCCTGTTACTGAAAATTTGATGGATATCGCCTTCGAAGGCCAGTTCGTTTCGCGCATCATGATGACCAACGAAAGCCGGGAAGGGGTGCTGCTCGACTGGCCGCCGGCCGTCCTGCGTATTCCGGTGGGAACCTATACGCTCCAAAGGATAGACCTGCTGGACAGTTTTTCGGGGTATCCGAGGTATACGCGGGAGATCACGGCTCAACATAATGTACTGAAGGCAGGCGGTCAGCTGAAACAGACGGTAACCGCCTCGCGAGAAGGCGTAAGCCTGAATCTTACTTATGCTTTGCAGGGAGCGGATTATACGGAATACAAGCCTGATACGCTGAGCCGTGAAGCCCGTGCCCGCTTCGAGATCTACCAGGGGGAACGAAGTGTGCGCACGGGGCAATTCGAGTATGGCTGAGGCGGCACCTGTGCGTACTCATGGCGAGTACCCCCGCATATCTACGGTTCCTTGAAGATTGTCGGCATTCAGGACATCGGCCCGCTGGGGCCCCGCGAAGGCGGCTCGACAACATACTATTGGCCCTTCTATATTCGCGGGGCGTGGCTGATACTGCCGCTGGTGCTGCTGGCGCTCTTGTGCCGCAGGCCCAACCGCACGCTTGATGCGTGGTGTGTGCTCCTTCCCGCGTCGCTGCTGGCGTTGTTGAACAACTGGCACTTTAAAATAATTGATTTTGACCACAGTCTGGGTTTCCTGAATGACAGTGTCCTCCTGTTCCTTTTTGCGGTGGCGTTTTTATGGTTGCTGTCCTACAGACTCGTGTATCTGCCGCGCCTCAAAACGGTGGCCTATGCCGTGTGGTTCCTGATCCTGGCGTGCGCCATCGCGCTGCCCGCAATTTCTTACATGGATGTAAATCTGGGCCTTGTTTCAAGCGCCCTTGCCTTTGGTGCTCTGGCTGCCGCCATGCTCCTCGCCATGATACTGGCGGGACGCGCCTGTCGAAACCGCTTTACCTCCTTGCGCTACATCATCTGGTTCTTCATTGCCCTGGTTCCGGGCATCGGCGGCGTGCTGATGTCGCTTGTCGCCCTCCTTATGCTGGCGCCGCGACTGGTAAGTGGGCGCGGTATAAGCCTTCGCATTGTGTATTACCGTCTTGAGGAGTACGTAGGAATCGGGATCGGCGGCGGATCGGTATTGTTCCTTTTCATGCTGCCGTTCCTGGCTTTGGCCTTGTGGTTCCCCACCTACCGCGCACGATTCTACGCGATCTTCCGGCTGCCCGGAATGAATTATGACAAAGAGAGCGGCGACAGCGATCTGGATGACCAGCAGACCGGGTGGAAACGCGGGTAACGAGTTGCATCTGGAGTTGGAGTTTACACCAAAGGACATAAACAACATAAAGGACCAAAAGGACTGCCAAGCACACCCGGACGGGTAGCTCCTTTCTGTCCTTTAAGTCCCTTAAGTCCTTTTGGCTTTTCCCTTGAGCAGGCTTTGCGTCTAACCTTAACAACGCAATGCCCGCATCCTGCCTCTACTTTATGGATTGTACCGTTCACAATGGATATAATCAGCACCAAGGTTAATAAGGTCACTCTTGTAATAAAACGGGATTATGTCCATGCCCTCATGCAATCAGTCCGTAACACCCTGTTCCGCCGCCCGGCCGTCACCCTGTTGCGGCGCAGCGTCCTCCCCGAACCCATCAGCCCCTGCCTCCCTAGCCTGGTTTGAGGAAATGATTCCCCATTGCCTCGATTACGCCCGTGTGGAACACGAACAGGGGCGGCCGATTGTGGGCATCCTGTGTGAATTCACCCCGCGCGAACTGATCTTCGCCGCCGGCGCCGTCCCGGTATGCCTCTGCGGCGGGTCCGCGGACACGATTCCGGCGGCGGAAGAGGACCTGCCGGTCTTGCTCTGCCCGCTCATCAAGTCCACCTACGGCTATCATGTCCAAAAATCCAATCCCTTCCTGGAAATGGCTTCGCTGATTGTGGCCGAGAACACCTGCGACGGCAAGAAGAAAATGTATGAACTCATGGCGGAGGCGCGCCCCATGCACGTGCTGGAACTGCCCAAGCGGCAGGGCGACGCGTCGGCCGGCGCCTACTGGGAGACGGAGGTCCGCCGCTTGATAACGGTGCTGGAAACCCACTTTGGCGTGTCGATCACCCGTGAACGCCTCCGGGAGTCCGTGCTGCTCATGAACCGGGAGCGCGGGTTGCGGCGTCAACTCGCCGCGTTGATGCGAGGCAAGTGCCCGCCGCTCACCGGACGGCAACTCCTGCGCCTGAAGAGCAGCATCTCCGGCATCCCGGCGGACCTGGAACACTACGAGGCGATAGTGCAGGCGCTGGCGGGAAAAGAGGGGCCGCCGGAACGGGCGGACCGGGTGCGCGTGTTGGTAACCGGCGTGCCGATGGTCCACGGCACGGAGCGTGTCCTGGACATCATCGAGGAAAGCGGCGGCCTCGTGGTGTGCCAGGAGAACTGCACCGGCGTGAAGCCCCTCCTGGAAGACATTGATCCCGACGCGCCCGATCTCGTCGCCGCGCTCGCCCAAAAATACTTCCACCTGCCCTGCTCCATCATGACGCGCAACGACGCCCGCCTGGATACCCTGCGTGAACTGTCCGGGGAATACCGCGCGGAATGCATTATTGACCTGATCTGGCAGGGCTGTTTGACCTACGATGTCGAAGGCACACGCGTGAAGCGTTTCGCCGAGGAGGAACTTGGCATTCCCTATCTGCGCATTCTTACCGACTATTCCCCTTCCGACACGGCGCGCATTGCCGTGCGCGTGCAGGCGATCTTCGAAACCGTCCGTCAGCGATGAAGCAAAAATTGGGAAAGTTCCCGCCACTTAGGATATTCGTTCTTTTCAGTCCAAACCGTATTCACGGTATAAGCGCGTCATCCAGCCCGTTTGTAATGTGCGGCGGAAAACGATCCCATTTTTTCTATGGATTCGTGACCGTTTTTTCACGCGGTTTAGGGTGCGGGCAGGTGGTCTGGCATTCGTGGCAGACAATGCAATCCAGGTCGCGGTTGGGCGGTATGTCCCGGGCGATGCGCGATGAAGGCGCCACCCGCGAAGGGCACGCTGTCTCGCATTTGCCGCAAGAGACGCAGTTCTGGGTGGGCACGCGAATTTTCCACAGGGAGATAAAATTCAGGGGGGCAAGCAGCGCCCCGATGGGGCACAACACCTTGCAGAAGG
>JAAYBJ010000144.1 GCA_012730105.1 Candidatus Hydrogenedentota bacterium | reverse complement strand
TAGAACAGTTTGTTTATGTGGAAGGTGAGGGTGAAGGCGTCTGGATACCCGATGTGACGTTCCCGCCAATTACTTACCACCTTGATGTACTTGGACGGCGGATAGCGAAACAGGTGGGTGAGACCATTGAGGAAAAATACCTGTGGGCGGGGTATAACACCACGCTGCTGGCCGTGTACGACGGCAGCGACACGCTCATCGCCCGTTTCGAGTATGGCACGGGGCGCTTGCCCGTATGCATGACCCAAGGAAGCGACACCTACTACTTCACCTACGACCAGGTCGGTTCAATACGTGGGATTTTCAACAGTTCCGGAAGTCTGGTCCACGAGATACGTTATGATGCCTGGGGGAATATCCTCTTTGAGACGGAAAATATTGGTCTGTGTGTGCCTTTCGGCTTTGCTGGTGGACTACATGACCGTGACACCGATCTTGTACGCTTTGGCTTCCGTGATTATGACCCGGAGACAGGACGGTGGACAATTACAGATCCCATCGGTTTTAGTGGTGGCGACATTTATCTATATGTATATTGTGCAGAGAATCCGATTAATTTCTTTGATAAAAATGGATTATTGTGGTTAGACTATATGCCGGATTGGTTTATGGATATGAGTGCTGGAGCATGTGCAACATTAGACGGTATTATACCATTTGGAAATCCGCTTGAATATAGTTATGCAAACGCTGACGGTACGGTTGATATAGTATATAGAATTAATCGAAGTCTTACGGCAATGGGAAGAGACTTATTTTTTATTTGTGGTATTTCAAATGTTTTTGAATTCTTTTCATCTCCACTAGCATATGAAGTTGGTCAGGCAACACTTCCATCCTCTATTTATGAGCCTTTAGCAGGATTATCAGCAATAGATAGAGGTCAAATACTACTAAACAGATTTGGATTTTGGGGTACAATAAGGCAGACTTTTTCGCGACAAGGGATACAACAATTTAGAACTACTATTAGGACTGGTGTAACACCTATATTTAGAGTATTATCAGCATCATTATTGCAAATTATAGATCAATGGATAAACAATTTGCCACCTGAAGAATCTGATATCATTCCACAATTACCAATAATTCCAAAACCTGAATGTAAAATAAAATGAATATATTTCAGTTTCTTTTCATATCAGTACTGACATTAATAGGAAGTCTAGGATCTTGCTTTTTCAGAGGATATTTTGGCTTAATTGGGGATTTATTTGGTTTCTTCTTGGCAATTGCCCTCTATTTTATAATATTTTATTTTATAGAATATCTATATCGTAGATACTATTTTCCAACATCAAAAATGCCTATTTGCAAAAATAATAAATGTTATGATTATAATTATGAATTCTTTTTCGATTTACACATATACACATGTAAGTGTAATGATAATTATTTATTTTATAAAAACCATTTATATATTCTTAATAAAAATGAGTTGATTCCATATATGTTTTGGTATTCCTCTAAAAAAAAGTGGGTGGATGATAATTCACAAAATATTTCTATTGATGATATTTTATAATACGCCGAATAAGTTATTTTAATATGATAAATAGAAACAAAATACTGTTTGCCTTTTCAAAAGATTTTTTTTGGATAAGTACAATCACTTATATTAGTTATTGTATAGGAAGGATACTTGCTTTCTATTTTTTCTCATATTCACAATTCGCTGCCTATTTGCTAGCAATATCTTCAGCGTTTATAATTATCAAAAATATTAAGTTTATGCACAAATAAATGTTTAACTTCAAATAACAGGGACAGTTCATCATGGGCAATTCAGGAACAGACTACGAAATATCTTGAATGAAACCCATTTTCATGCTATACTGCTGGCATGAGCAGAGTAGCACGCATCGTTGTACCCGGGTATCCCCACCACATTACACAATGGGGGAATAGGCAGGTGGCTGTAGTGTCAAGAAAATTGCGCACATTTTCTGAGGCGTCCTGTTCAGATGATATGGAAATCTACGGGACACAATGAAGTCTTACCAGCGGCGCCATTTTTTTATGCCCCCTAAGATCAAGGTGTATTGCCAACTCGATCTCACGGTCTCTTTTCTTATCCGGTGATCATGGGGCTATCCAATTCCTGGGGCTATTCGATGCCTTGACCCGTTCAGGGCGTTCATGGCACAATAATAGCGCGGTGTTTCCCGTGTTTTCCCAGCCATTTCCAAGGGAGTGCCTATGAATACCCCCGAGCAATTCGATTGTCCGACTATAAATCCTGTTCAGCCGTTGCGTCAGCAATGCGGCGAAGAGCCCGCCAAAGAAACGCCCCTCGCGGCCATGCTGCTGCAGTCGCGCCTTGTCATGGTGGTGGGCGAAGTGGACCAGGAACTGGCGGAGGACGTGATCAGCCGCCTGCTCCTCCTGGACACAAAATCACACGATCCCATCAAGGTCATCATCGCGTCGCCCGGCGGCCATGTGGATTCGGGCTACGCGATTTATGATGTCATGCGCTTCATCGCCTCCCCGGTGATCAGCATCGGCGCGGGATGGGTCGCCAGCATCGCTGTGCCCATTCTGCTGGGCGCGGACAAGGACAAGCGTTTCGCATTGCCCAACACGCGCTTCCTGCTCCATCAGCCGAGCGGCGGCGCGGGCGGCCAGGCCGCCGATATCCGCATCGAGGCAAGGGAAATCCTGAAAATCCGCAACCGGATCAACGCGTTGATTTCCCGGGAGACCGGCCAGCCTGAGGATAAGGTGGCCAAGGACAGCGACCGTAATTTCTGGATGAACGCCGAGGAAGCCCTCGAGTATAAACTCATCAGCAAGATCATTTCCCATGTGGATGAAATAGGGTAGCCTCGCTGCCCGCAACTCCGGTTTTACCGGAGAATAAACGGAGAATGCCATGCGTGTTCTCGTATCCGGCGCCAGTGGGCTGATAGGCGGCGCGCTGTGTTCCCATTTTCAGGCGATAGGCGCTGAAACCGCCGTGTTGGTGCGGCGCCGGCCTGAGCCCGGCGATGCCGGCCGTATTTTCTGGGATCCCGAGGGAGGCATTCTTGATCCCGCCGCATTGAACGGCTTTGACGCCGTCATCCACCTGGCCGGGGAAAATATCGGTTCCGGGCGCTGGACCCCTGAAAAGAAGAAACGCATTTATGACAGCCGCGTCCGGGGCACCGCCCTGTTAAGCAATGCCCTTGCCGTCTGCGCGGAACCGCCAAAAGCTTTTGTTTGCGCCTCCGCGGTCGGCTATTACGGCGACAGGGGCGAAGAGCTCCTGAACGAAACCTCCGGGCCGGGGCAGGGCTTCCTTGCGGAAACATGCCTGGCCTGGGAAGCCGCGGCCGGACCCGCCAGAGACGCCGGCCTCCGCACCGTGCACCTGCGCACGGGCATGGTGTTGAGCGCGTCCGGCGGCGCGCTGGACCGCATGCTGCCTCCCTTTCGCCTCGGACTGGGCGGACCGCTGGGTAATGGCAAGGCCTGGATGAGCTGGATCGCGCTGGACGACCTGGTCCGTTTGGCGGCCTTCTGCGTGGAGAATACTTCCCTGTCCGGCCCGGTGAACGCGGTCGCGCCGTGTCCGGTGACCAACCGGGAGTTCACCCGCGCCCTGGGCAGGGCGCTTCACCGCCCGGTGGTGATGCCGGTTCCGGCCTTTGTCCTGCGCATTCTATTCGGGGAAATGGCCAGGGAACTGCTGTTGACCAGCACGCGGGCCGTGCCGGACGGGTTGACACGCGCGGGCTTTACATGGCGTTACCCGGAGATCGACGCCGCCCTTCACTTTTATCTGGGCGCCCCTTCACCGGCTACCGGGATTAATGAAAGGTGAAATGTTCCTGCCGTATGGCGCGGTCCAGAAAGTCCCGGGCCTTTTTGATGGACGGCACAAAGGGATTGACCGCGAGCGCCTGCAGCGCGTTCTCATAGGAACTGTGGCGCACGGCTTCTATGGCCAGGCGGTCGCTTTCCTTCAGCGCGCAGAACATGCCCTTCAGGAAATGAGGCAGCATGCCGACCTTGCGCGGTTTCAAGCCGCGGGCAGTGATGCACACGGGCACCT
Source organism: Candidatus Hydrogenedentota bacterium (assembly GCA_012730105.1). Taxonomy (GTDB): domain Bacteria; phylum Hydrogenedentota; class Hydrogenedentia; order Hydrogenedentales; family CAITNO01; genus JAAYBJ01. The sequence continues at coordinate 4,544 of JAAYBJ010000144.1, read as the reverse complement.
CCACGCTACAGCCGTCCGGCAAATCCGTAATCGCGCCATTGTTTTCCACGCACAGAATGCTGGTGGAGGGCTCGGAGGACTCAAACTGCTGGAGCAGGGGGATCAGCGTATAATCGTACCAGTGCGCGTTCCGCTGGCGGGTCAGTTCGGGCACGGAATTAAGGGTCGGTTTCTGATAAATCTTAAGGATGCGTTTTTCCGCATCATACAACACTTCCGAGCGGAACCGCGCGCAAGTCTGCTGTTCCTTAAGCAGTTCGAAACGGTGAAAATACATCCCAAGCGTGCGGGTGGGCACCATGCGAAAAAGCCGGATCACGTCGTGGTCAAAATCATCATCGTCGCTGGTCTCGATATGTCCCAACACCTGGTTCATCCGGCTGATGCCGTCCACTTTGACGTCCTGAATCCATCCCAGGTCGTAGATACCAACGTAGTTGACCTGGATATCCCCCGGTTCACGGCCCAGCAACCCGGCGATTTTCCGGGCATAAATACTGGGCAGGTCGCTGATGCCCACCACCTTCAGTTTGCTGTAGCGGAACAATGCTTCCACAACGGGACCCACAGGATTGGTCAGGTTGATGACCACGGCTTTCGGGTTGACTTCCTGAATGACCTGGGCAAAATCAAAAACAACGGGCAGGGTGCGCAAGAGGTTTATGACGCCGCCCGCACCCAGGCTTTCGGAACCGATCATGTCGAACTGGGGCGGCCCTTTTTCATCCCGGATACGCGCTTTCATGCCCCCCACCCGCACCTGGTTGACAATGTAATTCGCCCCGGACACCGCCGCGTTCACATCCGTTTCCGGGATAACCTTGGTATCGTAACCGTTCTTGTTGATCAGGCGCTGGCAGAAATTACTGACGACGTCCAGCTTTTCCCCCGGTTTACCCAGGAGCACCAGCTCCTTAAGCAGGATTCGATGCGCCAGCAACGACACGATAAATTCGGGAATGTATACACTACTTCCCCCTAGAATGGTGATCCTCTCAATCATGGCCCATACCGCAGCTCCTGAATGCTGAAAAACCGGAACGTCAGGCGTATATATCGACCCGCGTCCCTTCGCCCAAGGTACCCGATGTGGCCAAAACGCGAACCGCCGGAAGCAATACCTGCAGGCAACCGCGTCTCGAACACTTCTTAGGCTAACGTTTTTGAGAGGGGAATGTCAACCGCCGGACCCGGCTTCTTTTCATACCGCTTCTGCAGCGGCATAATCCGGGCGCTACCGGTCCCTTTCCTGCCTGTAATACGCCTGTCAGGTAGAGGCGGAAAAGCCCGGCTTCCCGAAAATCCGGAAAACCGGGCCTGATACAAACTCCTGAAGCCTCGGGTCTACGATATAAAATGCTATTCCGCGAGAAGTTCCTTGATACCAACCGGGGCGCCGCCGCGGCGGATGCTCTCATGAGCGGCTTCCATGAACGCGAACATTTCCAGAGTTTCATCGGGTGACACCGGCGCTTCGCCCGTGCGGAAAAATTGGATGATTTCCCGGACCAACGGCGCGTAATTCCCGCTGCCCTGCTGCTCGGCAACCGCCTTGGTGCCAAACACGGTAACCTTATGGGGCGTCGCCCCGGTGCGCAACCCATAGAGGGTGCCAACCCGTCCGCCGGACCAGACGCCCGTCACCACGTGGAACTGATCGGTAACGGCGCAGGTGACGGTCTCGCAGCCCGCGCCCATGATGGTATACAGCGCTTCCGTGGGATGCACACCGTACCAGAACAGGTCGGGATGGGTCGGCTCCAGGTGGCAGGGCCCGTAGGAAATGGCGCCGCGCACCTCGCCGACGTCCTGCTTTTTCAACTCCTGCAGGCTTTCATAAAAGCGGTAGGAAGAGCTGCTGAAAAAGGGTACGCCGCTTTCCTTGCTCAACGCGACAATGGCCTTCGCATCCGCAAGCGATCCGGCTAGGGGTTTGTCGATAAACACCCGCTTGCCCGCCTTGAACACCGGCCTGACCTGTTCCAGATGGGGCCGGCCGTCCACGCTCATCAGGAGTACCGCGTCCACCATGCCGCAGAGTTCCTCGATGGTGGGCACGATTTTGACGCCGAAATCCTTCTCGAGCTGGCTGGTATAGCCGTCCACACGGGATGCGCTGGATTCCAGATCGGGGCTCCCCCCCTTGTAGGCCGCCACAACCACGGCACCGGGCACATGGTCGGCGTTGTCCGGATCATTCAATACCTGGGCGAAGGCGATCACATGGGACGTATCCAGGCCGATCATGCCCAGTTTCAGAGGCGCTTCTTCGGCCATTGTTCCCGCGCAAAGCGCAAGCAACATCAAAGCTCCGGGCAACAGGAAACGCGTTTTCATAGGTGATTCCTTTCTCACATTTCTGATTTGACATTATTGAATGAAAAGACACCGGCCCGCAAAAACTCAAACCGGCAATTCCCAGCCTTTCCGGTATTCCTTCGTCAGATGCGCGCCGGCGGCGGCGTCATTGGTTACGGACATCGTTTCCACATCATATTCGACACGCTTGTTCAGGCGCAAGGCGATGTTGCCGAACAACACCATTTCCGTGAAGGGTCCCGCGTAGTCGAAGTTGGACACGGCCGGCGCGCCGCCCTTGCAGGCGTCCAGGAAATTACGGTAATGATTGGCGCCGCCCACACGTTCAAGGCTTTTCGGGGGACGCGTGTAGTCCGCCATGCGCGCGTCGGGCAACAGGCGCGCCTCACCGCCATATTCACCCGCCGTGATCCAGCCGTTGGCGCCGACGAACAGCGATCCATTGGCATCGTCACCCAAGCGTTGCCCCTCCGGAATACCCTCGGGCCGGGCGGGTTTCAGGCCGTTTTCATACCAGTAAACGTCCACGGGGCCCATGTCCGCCCGCGCGGGAAACTGGTACTTGATGATCGCGTTGGACGGGTAGGTCTGGTCGTTGGCCTCTTCCTGTTTGACAGGCTCCACGGAAAAGGTTTTGGCTTCGCCCAGTTTCAGCGCGAAAAAGGCGGGGTCCATAATGTGGCAGGCCATGTCGCCCAGCCCGCCGCAGCCGAAATCCCACCAGCCGCGCCACTTAAAGGGGGCATACAGGGAATTGTAATCCCGCAGGGGTGCGGCGCCCAGCCACAGATCCCAATCCATCTTGTCCGGCACGGGTTCCGCGGGCGGCGGGGTCTTGGGGGATCCATGCGGCCAGCGCCCTCCCGGCCGGTCGGTCCAGATGTGGACTTCACGGACTTCGCCGATGGCCCCGGCCCAGATCATCTCGGCCAGATCACGCACGCCGTCACCGGAATGGCCCTGGTTACCCATCTGGGTGGCGACTTTCATTTCGCGGGCCGTTTCCGCGAGCAGGCGGGCTTCCGCGACGGTGTGGGTCATGGGTTTTTCGACGTACACGTGCTTGCCCAGTTTCATGGCCCGGTAGGCGGCGGGCGCGTGGGTGTGATCCGGCGTTGCGATGGTGACCATATCGATGTCATCGGCCATTTCGTCGAACATCTTTCGGTAGTCCCGGTATTGCCGGGCATCCGCTACGCGGTAAAAGGCTTCACCGGCCCGGTCCAGGTCCACATCGCAAAGGGCAACGATATTCTCACGCTTGTAAGACATGATGTCATGCATGCCTTTGCCCCCGACGCCGATGCCCGCCACATTCAGTTTTTCGTTGGGCGAAAGCTTCCGGGGCACGACCCGCGCCGTGTTGGGGGACTGGGCGCGGGTAACGCCCGCCAGGGTGGACAGTGTGGTCGCCGCGAGAAAGGCGCGGCGCGAGAAATGGTGATTTGTCATTTAATGACCTCCGTTAATGCCGGCTGCATTTTGAGCCGGGGATTGATACATTTGGTATACCGCGTTGTATTTCCTCAATTAATCCAGGGTTCCGTTGAAAATTCTGGGTATCCGTACCAGAAGGGTTCTTCTTTTGTAATATACAATTTGCCGTGCCTCTGTGCCTTTGCGTGAGTCTTCTTATCCTCACACGGAGGCACGAAGAACACAAAAAATCTTTTAAATGCATAACTTGCTGTGCTTTTGCGTGAGTTTCCTTATTCTCACACGGAGGCACGGAGAACACAAAGAATACTTTATATGTGAATATCTTTCACGTAACTAATCAAGAGTTCCGTTGACGATTCTTGATATTCCGTCCCGCATGAGTTCTTCTCCAAAGTTAAGTAAGTAGCCGAGCTTGAGCCCTGTGAGGCGCAAATAGGTTAGTACTTGCTTCTTATGCGCTTTCGTGGCTTGTTCCACGGATTTCAATTCCAATAGTACCTTTCCTTCTATAATAATATCCGCCCTGAATCCTTCCTCAAACTTGAGGCCGCGAATTTCAATGGGGATTGAAACTTGACGTTGCACCTGAAGCCCGCATTGCGCGAGATCGTGCGCAAGCACTACTTCATAAACACTCTCCAATAACCCGGGACCTGTTTCACGATGAAGCGCGATTGCGCAATCAACAACAATGGCGCCAATTTCGTTTTCCGTCATTTTTGTCCCCCTCGTTTGCGTTACGCAGAGAACACAAAAATCTATTTTTTTCGTGTCTTTGTGCCTTT
>JAAYBJ010000143.1 GCA_012730105.1 Candidatus Hydrogenedentota bacterium | reverse complement strand
GTAGCACGATGGACACCAGAAAGGCATGATACAAAATCTTTTAGAACTCCGCGTTATCCCATCAGTTCGATCATATGGGATAACATTCTTTATCTAAGGAAACTTATTATCGCATTAATGCCATATCAATATCAACATTTTTTCTGAGCCACGGATTGCCCCGCGCAAACCGGACTATATTTGGTGAACAGCGACAATCACGATGTCAGGCCCAACAGGAATCATGCAGGTGAACAAGAGGATTGTTACGCTTCGGTTCATGATCATACCTTAGAGCCAAGGTGTCATTCCGGTTTTTCGCGGCGAAGAAAAGACGGGTGTCGCAGGGCCCGACCGGGCCACGAAAAAAACGGAATGACGATACGCGAGTTTGTTTGTAAGGGAAGGCGAAATGTTTTCTTGGCAGTCCTGCTGGCCGGTTATCTTCTTTACGTTAATGAATAAATACGGATCGGTCCCGGGTTTCGGCACGGCAGGGTGTCCGTATGATTTGGTTCATCGGCATCTAATTATTGTTTTCCGTGTATAGAGATTGTTTTATGCTATAATGCGGTGTGAAAAATTTACATGATACTCCCGCTTTAAAGGGGGGAAGGGTTAAGTCGGTTCAGAAAGAACAATCTCTCTGTCGCCGTGCCATGGAATCCGGTAAGTACGACCTTCTCAGTGACGACGCCTGGGTGGCCTTGTGCGAAAAGGTGGCAACGAACGAGCGGGAATCCAAGGGGCAATCTGCGGATACTTCGGGGAAGAATAGCTAGCCTTTCAGGGCTTTCCTGATTCCCGCTACCAATCCGGGCGCAGGTGTGCTTGTACATGCTTGCGTTTTAGGCGATACCCGTAGAGATGTACTCAATCTTACCGAAATGACATCATGGGGGAAGTTCACACCGCGTTGTGGCCGGCATTATGGCGACTTCCCGGCAGGCGCCTCCGCCCCCCCCCCTTGGCGCACCCACCCATGAGTTGTTATAATGAGTCTCCCACACGCGCATGGTTGCGCAATTCCCAGAGGATTTTTTCACGGAGCGCCATCACTTTGTCTTCCCATACACGTTTTTTGGACGGGCTGAATCCGCCCCAACGCGCGGCGGTGGAATGCACGGAAGGGCCCGTGCTGGTGCTGGCTGGGGCCGGCAGCGGCAAGACCCGGGTTATCACACGGCGCATCGCCCATATCATTGGTTCGGGCCTGGCCGATCCCCAAAATTTGCTTGCCGTTACCTTCACCAACAAGGCGGCGGCGGAAATGCGCGAGCGCGTGGCCGACCTTACGGGGGCCGCGTCAGCCAGGGAAATCACCATCTCTACCTTCCACGCGTTCTGTCTCCAGGTGCTCCGCCGTCACATCAGTCACCTGGGCTACCGGTCTAACTTCACCATCAGCAGCGAGGGCGACAGCCACACCCTGCTCCGGCGGGTCACGGATGAACTGGGCGTGCAGGGAGAGAGTTTCGACGCCCGCACCTTTCAGGCCGCCATCAGCCTGGCGAAAAACACCGGGGAAACTCCCGATACCCTCCGGGACAAACCCGCCAGGAACGCCACGGAGGAGAAATACCAGCAGCACATGACCGATGTTTATGCCAAGTACGAATCGGCGCTTCGCGCGGCGAACAGCCTCGATTTTGATGACCTGCTCACCTTTACCCTGCGCCTGTGGGCCGAACATCCCGGCCTGCTCGCCGCCGCCCAGAAACAGTATCGCTACGTCATGGTGGATGAGTACCAGGACACCAATGCCGTCCAGTACCGCCTGCTCCGCGCGCTCGTGGGGAAGTGTCGCAACCTCTGCGTCGTGGGGGATGATGACCAGTCCATCTACGGCTGGCGCGGCGCGGATGTGCGCAATATCCTGGAATTCGAACGCGACTTCCCGGACGCGAAGGTGATCACCCTGGACCAGAACTACCGGTCCACCGAAACCATCCTGGCCGCCGCCAACGGCGTTATCAGGAATAACAGTGCGCGCCGGGAAAAGAAACTCTGGTCGTCCCTGGGCAAAGGCCGGCCCATTGATCATTTCGTGGTCGGCGACGAGGAGGACGAGGCGCGCGAGGCGGTGAACTGGCTCATCCAGATCCGGCAAAAAACAGGCGTGAGTCTCGAAGATTTCGCGATTCTCTATCGTTCCAACCTCCAGTCGCGCCCCTTTGAACTGGCGTTGCGCCAGGCGGGCGTCCCCTACCAGGTCTATGGCGGGCAGGACTTTTTCGAACGCGCCGAAGTGAAGGATATCATCTCCTATTTGAAAGTTATCGCCAATCCGCGCGACGAGACCGCCTTCCTGCGGGTGGTGAACGTGCCCCGGCGCGGCATCGGCGACGTTACCCTGCACCTTGCCCACGAGATCTGCCGCACCGAGGGCAAGTCGCTCGGCATGGCAATGGCCGCCGTGCTCGAACGCAGCATGGCCCCGAAAAACACCGAGTACGGCATCCGCAGGTTTCTCGGCGTGATCCAGCGCTATCGGAAGCGCTTTCGCGATCTGGACGCGCCCCTCGACGTCATAGCCCGCGACCTGGTCCGAGACATCGATTACCTCGACGAACTGCAGCGTACCAGCCGTACGCCCGTACAGTATGAGGCGCGCGCCCAGAATGTCGAGGCCGTCATCAACGCCCTCGCCACGTACGCGGCCGGCACAAATCATCCCAGGTTGCACGCGTTCCTCGATGCCACCCACCTTAATAGCGACGCCGGGACAGAGTCCAGGCAGGACATGAAGCGGGACGGCGTGTCGCTTATGACGATTCACAGCGCCAAGGGGCTGGAATTCCCCTTCGTCTTCATTGTGGGCATGGAGGACGGCTCACTTCCCCACGAGCGCAGTATCACCGAGGGCGCCCTCGACGAAGAACGGCGCCTCTTCTACGTTGCCCTGACCCGCGGCAAACGGCACGTCACCCTCTTCGAAGCCCTGTCGCGCACCCGCCATGGCCGCGAACGCATGTGCAAAACCAGCCGCTTCCTGGCTGAAATCCCACCTGAATTGATTGTGTGCCAGGTCCGCGCCGCCCGCGAAATGGTCGAGGAACGCGTTGCGCCCCCGAAACCCAAACCCAAGCCTAAACGCCGCCCCCCGCGAAAGACGCTGTGAACCGCACCGTTCCGCGGATTCCTCTTTATCCTGCTGAAACGCTGGGTGAAAATGAGACTCGTGAAAAGGTTCAAAGGAAGATATGTCACGTATCCTCGGCAGAGCCCAAAAGAGTAACGCAGACTTGAATCACGTATGGCAGAGCGTAGTCTGTCTTCACGAAGTGTTCGTTATTACTCCATCCACCGTCAGGCTGGTTTAGCGGGTACCCGTGGCGGGACGTGAAGGAAGCGCGTGATATCTGGGGTAGTCCGGAGAAATGAGTAAAGTGTTCCAAGGATTCCCGCATTTCGCAACCAGTCCCTGAACTGCCCGTTTTATAACATCCGTCGCCTTCGAATACAGTAAATACAAAATAACATGCCTGACACTAACCCGGTAATCAAGGCGCCAACTATAATCCGGCGGTATACCCGGTTGCGTTGCAGGGTTTCTTGGTCGACCAAGCGGTTATGAATTATGAATGTGGCGTTGGGCGGAATATCAATCTTAAAGTAGCGCTCATCAAGAATCTCATTCAGGATCAGTGAATCTTCCTTGAACACAATTTCTGAAATGCGGCCTTCAACGAAATCGTTGCTTAAACGGACCGCAATGCTGGCCGCAACGGGATCAATTTCGTCTCTGTTTTGGGCTTCAATAATGCTGTTGGCAAGAGAGCCCGGCTCGTAGATGATATTTCTAACCATCAAGGGAAACCACACCCCGTTGATTAATTTATAGTCCTCGTAAATATAGGACCAATAAGGCCAGCGCAAATCATATATATTTCCGGCGTATTGTTGCTTAAGTGCTTCTTTGTTATTGCCAAAGCCGGCGAGTACATCTATTTGCACGACCCTGCCCAAAGGGTCAAAATGGATGTCCATTCGCCCACCGGGATTCGATTCGTGAACCAGCACGTCATGCTCTTCACCTTTGATCACGAATTGCTCGCCACTCCAGGAAAGCAGATCCTCCAGAGAATCATTATGATCCCAAACCGCCTTCTGTTGGAAGAACAACTGGGGAGTATATATTGAGGATTCAGGGACCGAAAAGGAGGCTTTATCAGTGGGGAAGTCTGTTATATATTCTGGTACTTCCTCCGAATACTTGGTGCGTAAATATCTAAAAGCACCACTAAAGAGAGATTCTTCAGTGGTAAAATTACCTCTGTCTTCAAAAGTAACTTTAATTTTCTTGTTATCACCGTCATGGCTAAGCAAAACGTGGGTGATGAAGAATTTGTCGGCCTTACGCTCATATACGGTGTATTCCCCACTAAAAGATCTAAGCGCGTTCGACCAGACAATAGCATCCGCCTTCCGCTTTATGACGGCCGAAGTGTTTGGGTCCGCAATGGATGCCAAGAAGGTTGATATGAGCAGAGAAGAGATAATACAAATCATAACATTACGCTCCTTCACGGAAAGAGAGAAAGAGGGGAATTGAAGGCCACAAAACGCATTGATAATATTGCGGGATCAGGATGTCAATTCCAGCAAGCATTAATTTATTGTCAGTTTAATATTGCTAAACTTTTGTGTAGTTGCATAGAGGTCGACAGTCTTCTATTCGTTGTGAACATAGCGGACTTGCATCATAGTAAATATTAAGGCAGTTCTTGCAGTTTGCCATATGCTCCGCTTTATTTGGGCAATCTTCGGGACAACTAGGCAATTGATACCTGCCATATTCTTTAGTGATTCTGTCACACCCAGAGCACTTACTATAGCTTAGGGCGCAGGCTCTTGTCTCTCCACCTCCCGGTGAATCGGGCGCCCCTGAATCGGGTAACATGCCATCCGGGCAAAGTTCATAAATGCCACTATCACATGGGTGTTCAGGGCAACCAGCCAAGAATGGGCAAACAATGACGATAAACAAATATATCGGTTTGAAACAAGAGACTACTTTCATTTTGCTTCTCCTTACTTAATTACCAGACTAATTACTTGATTTGACGAACAAAAAACAGAATCATATAATCTTTTTATTACAAGTAATTCCTATTTGTATTTTCAGTGAACATAGCATAAAATCTATCTTATCCTGTCTGTATTATAACTTATATTCCGTAATAAGTCAAAATAAACGTTCTCGCGGAACATCTGACAAAGAAATACGAAATAAGGTCACCGTGTATCCCCTCCGTATTCCAAAATCGTCTATAGCCCCTACCCACATGTGCATCATGTCTTGGTGACTATTCGTAGTTACCCTTTTGACGGGAATTCTTATTTCACCACTCCTGACGATGCCTGCCGGCTGCCACCCCTACGAGGAAAAACAAAGCCGGTCTTGGTTCCCACGGCTTTCAAGTAAGACAGGGATGGGATGGGATAGAATATTTCCAGCGGGGTCGGCGCGATAGCGGAATATTTATCTCATCATTTCCACGAGACTGTGGGTATTCGGATTGGCTGCCTCAATCTCTTTTCCGGCGGAGGGCGTATAATTTCTTATCACAACCCTATTCGAGGCGGGGTATAGGGTAAAAATTTTCACTGTCGCCGCCTGGTTCAGGCCGGATTCGGTAACGTAATAAAGAGAACCAAACTTATATCCCCAGTTTTGATAGTTGAAAAAATGGCTGTGCACGACATTGCCATAAGCGCCTGTCTGTTCAAGATATTTTTGACGCGGCGTGTTAATAAAATGTCCGTTCAAAATAAATCGCAGGTTTTCCCAATACTTGAAGTACCGTTCCCACATGGAAATTCCGCTGTTGGAATATTCAGGACCGGGCGCCGATTGGACGTACGTGCTTGCTGATAAATTGCCGAACTCGTTAAGGTAGGCGTGCGTGGACACAATGACTTCATGTTCGGGAAATTGATTCCGAACCAGATTGTCAGCCCAATCCAGCACCTTGTCACGGGGGTAATATTCAAGCGTCAGGAATAAATAGGGTCGCCCGTAAATTTCCTGGGTACTGTAATGATTGATTGTGCCTCCGGGATCGAGGCAGGGTCCTTCGCTTTCCTGTTCAAAGGTGCCTTCATACAAATCCAAGCCAAAGGTATCGGACCTGTTAAATGCGTCTGCGGAACGGCTGCCCGGGGGTTCATAATCATGATTGCCGATGGCGACGGACAGGGCGATTCCCGAATCCATGACGGGCTGCAAGGCACTGCGCGCCTTTTGCAGCATTGCAGTCAGGTTTCCTGAGCCGCGATTGTCGCCCACATCACCCAGGTGGCCCACATAGCGGATGTTCAGGTTTTCTTCCTGGTCGATGATCCATTCGGCCATGCTTTGCAGGTTGTATTCGCTGCATTTCATGTCCACATGGGTATCGGTCATGAAGACCAAAGAAAACGCCTCTTCGGCGGTAACGCGAACCCTGGCGTTCGGGATGTCTTCATTCGGGTAGTCTTCGGCAATTGCCCATACGATGTGATGGTTTATTCCCGTGTCAACGCGGGATATGTCTCCTCTGACGGCGGTTGCGGAATAAATGAATCCGTCTTCTCCACCGTTTTTCGACAAAGCGACGGCAACGGTGCAGGGTCCGTTCGGTGCGATCAGGTCATAGTAGATATCGACCTTGGTGCCGCCCGCCCCGTCCGACCCCTGGCTGAAACGGACATTCGAAACCTGCGGCAATTCTCCGAAGGCTGAAGCGGCGGCCAGCAGCAGTACCAAAGGAAGATAAACACCCCTGGTTGCGTTTTTTCGGCGGTTGAAAAGCGCAAGAATTCCGAGGAGGGGCAGGATAATCAGGACAGGCCAGGCGCGTTGGGGCAAACCATGCCCCGGCGTCAAAATTACCAGCGAGGTGTTATCATTCAGAACACCGCCATTCCCAAGCGGGTCTTCACCGGTTATAATGATTACCGCGTTGCCGGGTGGATCTTCAGGCAGGACTTTCCACACGCAGGTGTAAGCCCGATCAGAGTCTTTTATGACAGAATCGGTAGGAACACCGTTTATGGTCACTGCCGGGTTGGCGGCAAGCGCTTTCGACGAACGGACCGTCAGATAAACCGTTTGGCCCCGGTGCGCCGTTGAAGGCCGGACTTCTTCTATGGAAAAGACCGGCAGGACGGTATTTAGAGAACCGACGTCGGAGTCGGCATAGTTCATTTGTCCGGTTGAAAAACAGGGAAGGCACAGGGCAAAAAATATAATATGAAATAATACAAGGCGTGACATAATCACCTTTTCTTTCCGTTCGTCAGGTTCCCTGAACAAAGCCGATGGAATCAGGTTCAGGCCGTCTGACTGTAATTAATCCATTCCAGACCGCCCAGTTTTTTCAAAGCGTAGCCGACTTCCCGCAGGTAGTCACCGTAGACCACCTGCGCGTGGAAGCCTTCAATCTCTTCTGTTATCCGCTTCACGTCGCCGTCGATGGCAATGTCCATTTGCGACCGGCACATGGGCAGGGACGGCGTATCGGCGACGGAGCCACGGAATCCGTGCCAGCGGGTGCAGTGCAGGTCCGGCTGGACCACGGTGACTACCTGGCCTTTGGCGTATTGGACCTTGCTCGCCGCTCCGTAGTCGGATTCATAATGGGTCATAACGGTCACAGGCTCATAATTGTGCCCGTCCATTTTCATGGGAGCCGCGCAATGGGCCACCGTGTAGAGGCCATCATGCGGAAAATGGCTGTTGCAGAGGAATGTGGGTTTGCCCGCAATCCACCGGAGCAGTACCCCCGGCATCGTATGGCTGAGATCCGTGTGGCAATAGGCGGTATAGCCGGCATCGTTTGCCAGCGCTAAAACCAGGCAGGGCGGCGTGTCGAGCATGGCGATTATATCGTGCCCCATGCAGTGGTCGAACCCGAAATTGAAAGCCTGTTCTTCCTCCAGGAGTGTCCGGCAAAGCCGCCACGCCATGAAGGAGTTGACGACAAATTTCCGTTCCGTCTGTAAGGAGATTTGCGGAATGGAAAGGAAACGGTCAGTTTCCGCTTCGACCGCCTTCATGAATTCCGGGTTAGCCCTGGACTTTTCAAGACGTCCGGCAAACTCTTCTCGGGGTATCACTTCAACTTCATAACCCCAGAGGTCCCGGGCGACGCGGGGTCCGTTTTCCTGGGCCGGGGCGCTGTAGGCCACCAGACTGCCGATGGCAAGCACCTTCGTGCCCTTCGCGTTTTTCAGGCCATAAAGGGCGCGTAGTCGCCACAGCAGCTCTTCATAGTCGTCCACCACAATGTCACCAGTGTCCAATGCGGGCTCCGCCATAGCGTCTTCATGATGCCGTAGCACGCGCCAGTGGACTATCTCGTGATAGAGGTAGTACGGGCCTGACTTGTGGCGCAGGAACATGATGTTGGGTTTGCCGCAGTTGGCCAGTTTCCAGTACCACTCCACGGCCCCGCCGGCCGCGCACGGTATCAGCACATCCGCGTCCGACGCTATCGCGTTGTCGATGGCGGCCGCATCTCTAGCCAGAATTACGGGACGTGATTCAACGGGAAATCCTGCGCGTTGTGTCAGGTCCTGCAACTCACTGTTGATACGTTGCGCTTCGGCGGCCGCGGCTTCCTCCGTATGAATTCCCCCATAACCGCGCCAGCTGGTCCTGTCCTGCCGCTGTGGGAGATCATAGGCCAGTACCGGTTGTAGAATCAGGGGGGTACCCGTGGGCCAATTGGCGGGACGTGTGTTGGTGATTTTGTCCGAAGCGGCGTTGGCGGCCAGAAACAGCCCGCCCGCTGCCGCGGTGCCCCCAAGAAATCCTCTTCTGCTTAAAAACCGCCCTTGTAGAGATTCATTTGTTTGATTTTTCATTATGAATCCTTTTTCGCGCCGGTCTTATACGATTAACATTCTTGTTTCGTAAGAGCGCAAGACGCATATACGGCTTTTCGGTCACGACAGGCCGCCTATATTATCCATTTCCGTATTGTTTTTAATCAAATATACATACTTCGCAGTTTTTTATGGTTGTACAGGTAACATATAGTCTATCGTGCATTTCAGAACTTGTGCTGCGGAACCGCCCATTTAGTCCAGGCAGCGCAATAGAGCCTGCGAAATCCAGAAACGGTCTCACGTTTCCATGCCGGCGTTCAAAACGGTACAATACTGCTTAGGGCGGGCGTGCCCGGATAAAGCAAGGGGAATACGTTCATGAATGTTACCCAGGTAATAGACAAGTTGCGCGAAGACGGTGCGTTCCGTGCCAACTTGACGGCGTGGCGGAGTTTTGCGCCGCAGCCGGGGCGCTACATGCCCTTTCCGGACCGCGTGGCGCCCGCGCTGGCGGAAGGACTGAAGAAGCGGGGCATATCCAATCTCTACACGCACCAGTACGAAACGTTCATGGCCCTTGAGTCCGGCAGGAACGTGTGCGTGGTTACACCGACGGCATCAGGCAAAACGCTTTGTTACAACCTGCCGGTGCTCAACCGGCTGTTGCGGGATCCCGAGAGCCGCGCCCTTTACCTGTTCCCCACCAAGGCGTTGAGCCAGGACCAGGTGTCGGAACTCACGGAGACGATCGAAACGCTAGAGGTCAAAATCGGCGCGTATACCTTTGACGGAGACACGCCCACCTCGGCCCGCTCGGCGGTGCGCAATGCCGGGCATATTGTCGTGACCAATCCGGACATGCTGCACGCTGGGATTCTGCCCCATCACACGATCTGGATCCGTCTTTTCGAAAATCTCAAGTATGTGGTCATCGATGAAATCCACCATTACCGGGGCGTTTTCGGCAGCCACCTGGCGAACCTGATACGGCGTCTGCGCCGCATCAGCGCCTTTTACGGGGCCAGCCCGCAGTTCATCTGCTGCAGCGCGACCATTGCCAATCCCGGCGAACTGGCGGAAAAACTCATTGAGGCGCCCGTCACGCTGGTGGACGACAATGGCGCGCCTTCGGGCGAAAAGCATTTCCTCTTTTACAACCCGCCGGTGGTCAACCAGGAACTGGGTATCCGGGCGTCAAGCGTCAAACAGGCGGGTCGCCTGGCCGCCTCGCTCCTGTTCCAGGAAATACAGTCCATTGTGTTCGCGCGCAGCCGACTCCGGGTCGAAATCCTGACGACCTACCTGAAGGAGGCGGTGCGCAGGCGGGGGGGCGATCCCGCCAAGGTGCGCGGTTACCGGGGCGGCTATCTGCCCACGGAACGCCGGGAAATCGAGCGGGGACTGCGAAGCGGCGAAGTCATGGCCGTGGTCAGCACCAATGCCCTGGAACTGGGTATCGACATCGGTTCGCTGGATGTCTGCATCATGTGCGGGTATGCCGGCGGCATTTCGCGCACCTGGCAGCAGGCCGGGCGGGCGGGACGGCGCAGCGCCACGGCGCTGATCATCCTGGTCGCGTCGAGCGCGCCGCTGGACCAGTACATCATCGGCCACCCGGACTATTTTTTTGATCAGACGCCCGAAAGCGCCACCATCGATTCGAATAACCTGTTTATTTTGACGAGCCATCTGAAGTGCGCCGCTTTCGAACTACCCTTTACCGAGGGGGACGCTTTCGGGCTGGATCCGGCGAGTACGGCCGAACTGCTGGATTTCCTGGCACAGCACCGGGTGCTGCGGAAGACGCGAAACCGGTGGCACTGGAGCGCGGAAACCTACCCGGCCTCGGATATCAGTCTGCGTACCGCCGCGCCTGGTAACGTCGTCATACTGGACACGACCGACAACGGTCGCGTCATCGGCGAGGTGGATTTCTTTAATGCCCCCGTGGAGGTGTACGAAAATGCCGTATACCTCCACGAAACCAAGCAATACACCATCGAACGGCTCGACCTGGAGGACCGCAAGGCTTACGCCCGGCCCGTGGAGGTGGATTACTACACGGACGCAGAAATGAAGGTGGACCTTCGTGTCCTGGACCGCACAGAGGAGACGGAACGGAACCAGGCCGTCTTGTGCCGGGGCGAGCTGAGTGTCACTTGGCTGCCTACCGTGTACAAGAAGATAAAATTCGGCACCCACGAAAATGTGGGCTGGGGCGAAATCCACCTGCCCGAGCAGACCATGCACACCACCGGATTCTGGCTGGAATATCCGGAGGACATCGCGGAGCGCTGCGGCTTGGGCCGGGAGTCCTTGGGCGAGGCGCTTCACGCCCTTGCCAACGCGCTGCGCCAGGTGGCCCCGGTGCAGGTGGTGTGTGATCCGAGCGACATTCTGGCCACGGCCCGGCTGCGCGCGCCGGGCTCCGAAAAACCCTCCCTTTTCCTGTATGAACGCTACCCGGGCGGTGTTGGCTACAGTGAAAAACTCTACCACCACGCCGCGCGACTGCTGGAATCCGCCCTGGCCTTGTTGTCAGGTTGCGGTTGCCGGGACGGTTGTCCAAGCTGTGTGGGGCCGGTTCTGGAAACCGGCGTGCACGGCAAGAGCGGCGCCTTGGTGCTGGCCCGTGTGGCGTTGGGGCTGCAAGCGTTCTCCGCGCCGGATTAAAGCGCGAGGTTTGCGCCTAAGGCGCTTATGGCGATTCCGTTGACAAATTATTAACCACAGAGAACGCAAAGAACACAAAGAACACAGCGCGGTATAGCCGCAACCAAATTATCGCCACAAGAGGCACATAAAACACAAAAAAAAGGAATAGTGCTCTCCTTCGTATACGCCACGTGTTATCAATAAGGAAAAGTTCTTTCTGAACTACTTTTTTCTCCGTGTCTTTGTGCCTTTGTGTGAGTCTTCTTCTTATTCTCACACGGAGGCACGGAGAACACAAAGAACAGGATATACTATTGGAGAATTGCGGTGAGGGCGCCACTTCTTCCGGGCGAAGTCCCGGATGAAGGGTACCGTAACCCTGGGCTCTGTTGTT
>JAAYBJ010000142.1 GCA_012730105.1 Candidatus Hydrogenedentota bacterium | reverse complement strand
ACGGCGGCGGAATATGTGCTTTACGGGGCATCGTTTACCCCGGCAGACGGGACAAAGTGCATCGCCATCAAAGGCGCCGCTTTGCTTGATCCGAAGCCGCGCATCGAAATTCCTGAAACTCCTGACCAGAATACCCTTCTTGAGATCGCCTACCCCAAGGCGTATACCCGCCTGGCCGCGTCCAGCGGAATCCCGCCCATCGTCCTGCTGCATGCGCAGGCCCACGAAGGGGATCTGCTGCTTCAGGCGCTGCGCCTGCGGGGTGTGGATGCCGTGCTGAACAACGCGGCCGCGAATGAAGGCCGGCCGCACCTGTTGCGCAAGGCCGCCCTTTTCTTTACCGGGAAGCTCCGTGGGAACCAACAGCAGGAAACCCCGCCTGAAGAGGCGGCAAAGGAAAACGAATGAAAAGCCATCCTTTCTTCGCCGTATTATTTGCGGCTGCGGCAACCGTTGGTCCTTTTATGACCGGATGCACCCTGTCGGGAAGCAACGCAAAAGGAATCGTCCCGGAAATGACCATCACCCGCGAACCGGCCATTACCGGGGAAAAGACTGTCACCCCGGTTTCCCTGCCTTCTCCGGATCATCTGGTGCTGCTGCCCTCGCCGCGTACTATACGATATACGGCAGGCCTATACACCCCGGAAACCCTGAAACCTGAATTGGAAATCCGTCCGGAGGCGATACCGCACGCGCAGGGCTATGTGTTGTCGATAGAAGCGGCACGGATTACGATCACCGCGGCGGATCCCGCCGGCGCCTTTTACGCGCGGCAGACGCTGAACCAGCTGGCGCGGCAATTCAAGGGCAGCGGCAAACTGCCCGTGGTTCACATAGAAGACTGGCCGGATTTCCCGAACCGGGGCGTCATGCTGGACGTCGCCCGGGACAAGGTGCCCACCATGGAAACGCTTTATCAGATGGTGGACCTCTTCGCTTCCCTGAAGTACAACCAATTGCAGCTCTACACGGAGCATAGCTTCGCCTACCCCGGCCATAAAACGGTGTGGGAGAATGCGTCCCCCATCACCCCCGAAGAGGCGCGCGCCCTGGACGCCTACTGCAAAGAACGCTTTATCGAGCTGGTGCCCAACCAGAATTCCTTCGGGCACATGCACCGCTGGTTGCAGCATGAGGCCTACGCGCACCTGGCGGAGAGTCCGGGCGCGCCCGACCTGTGTCCCGTCAACCCCGGCAGCATCGAGCTGCTGCGGAGCATGTACGCGGCCCTGCTGCCCAATTTCACCAGCAGCCAGTTCAACGTAGGCTGTGATGAAACGTACAGCCTGGGCAAAGGCGGCAGCAAGGAGGCGGTGGCGCAACTGGGCAAAGGCCGGGTATACCTCAATTTCCTCAAGGAAATATACGCCCTTCTCCAGGAACAGGGGCGCACCATGCAGTTCTGGGGTGACATCATTCTTGCCCACCCGGAACTGATTCCGGAACTCCCGGAGAATATTATCGCCATGGAATGGGGCTATGAAGCAACCCACCCCTTCGCGGAGCGGGGCGGCAAGTTTGCGGCTTCGGGCATCCCCTTCTATGTGTGCCCGGGCACCTCCAGCTGGAATTCCCTGCTCGGACGCACCGGGAACGCCCTGGAAAACCTGCGACTGGCCGCACGGAACGGCCTGGACAACGGCGCCATTGGCTTCCTGGTAACCGATTGGGGCGACAGCGGGCACTGGCAATGCGCCCCCGTTTCCTTTGTGCCCTTCGCGTGGGGCGCCGCGGTCAGTTGGGCCTATGACGCCAATATCGGTCTGGATCTCGCCCGCGCCGCCGATGTCCATGTATTCGAGGATAGAGCAGGGGTCATGGCGCAGGCGGCCCTGGACTTGGGCAATGCCCACGCCATGACCGGCTGCCTTCGGGACAACTCAACCGTCTATTACGGGCTGCTACTCCGCGCACTGCAGGGCTCCCCCTCAAAAGGCTTTCTCAGCGGCATGTCCGCGGCGGGCATTCAAAACGCGCGGAACGCCATTGAAAACGCGCTGAGCCGCATGGAAGCGGCCAAAATGAGCCGTCCGGACGCCGGCCTCATCCGGGATGAATTCGCCCTGAACGCGCGCATGGCCTTGTTCGCGCTGCGGCTGGGGGAGGAACGCCTGAAGGCGGATTGCGGCACGGAACAATTGCCTGAATCCGTGTGTAAACCTTTGCGGGACGAACTGAGTCAAATAACAGACGAGTTCAAGACAGTGTGGCTCGCGCGTAACCGGCCCGGCGGCCTTGCGGACAGCCTCGGAAGGTTGGAGGCCCTCGCGGGCATGCTGTCCAAATAAGCAAAGGCGCCCATGAGCATAAAAATTGGCTTCCATGTGCAGGATCCCGCCATGCGTGTCACCCTGGACGTGATGTTCAGAACCGCGGGATATGCAATCACGAACAACACGCCCGAGGTCACCGTCACGGACGATATCGCGGAAGCGGTGCATGCGGCCGCCACGGGCCCCACACTACTCCTGGCGTCTGTTTCCACCCTGCACCGCGCGGTTGAGGCCATGAAAAAAGGGGTTTTCGGGTATATTACCGTTCCCCTGCTCCCCGATGAGGCGGTGCTGATGGTTCAGCGGGCTGCGGCTTCCACCACACGGGCCGCAGTGCCTGAAGCGGACGAACGCCTGGAAACGGTGGAAAAACGGCATATCCTCCAAGTCTTGAAAGCATGCAAAGGCAACCAGGTCCGGGCCGCGCGCCGGTTGGGCATCGGCCGCAATACGCTGTGGCGCAAATTAAAACACTATGCCGCCGCGGAACAGTCTACGCTGAAAAATAGAGAAAGCGAAACGATATTCACCGCTTCAAAACCAGACAATCCTTCGGTGTGATTTTGGTTTCAATCCCAGTTTTCAATTCGTTCCCCGGGTTTCGGGGCCCAGGATGTGCCGTCCGGCAACAGTGACACCCATTCCAGGGCCTTGCGGGCCGGATCCAGGGTATATAATTTGCCGCCTTTGGGCACCTTTTCCGCTCCGTACCCGGCATGGCCGGTGGCCCGGCCATAGATCAGCTCCACCCCCTCCATGGCGCCGGAATAGTCGTTTACGTGGTCGTGGCCGCAAAAGAGCGCCTGAATGCCCGCATCGCACAACACATTCAGGGAAGAACCATCCTCCTGCTCGGAACATACGACTTCCCCGATAATACCGGAGGCGATGTTCTGTTCCCACACGTACTTATAGTGCCGGAGGGGTATGTGGCAGGCGGCCAGACGCATGGGCCGTTCATCGGCGACATTACAGACCGCGGCCTGCCTTAAAAAGTCGCGCGCCTCCTCTTGAAGCCCGGTCTTTTTCGTGTTCAAACAGAAAATCTGCGCCAGCAAGGTTCCCGAGGCATCCTCGAGGGAAATTACATGATTTCCATCATTTGCAGCGCCGGCGTAGAGGCTTCCCGTTGCCTCCGCAAGCGCCTTGTGGCCCACGGATTCATCATCCAGGCTGTCATGGTTTCCCCAGGCAAAGGACCAGGGTATCCCCAGGGCCGCGCACTGTTCAACCGCAAAGGCCATAAATTCAGGCCCCCGGCCGTCAGGATTTTCATGCCAAAAATCACCGGTTACCAGGAGCAAATCAGGTTTTGCATGATCGACCAGACGCCGCATGTCATCAACCGTGTTCTGACGCTTTCTTTCTTCCTCCTCTTTCGTCCACTTGTTTATCCCGTTGAAAAAGTGCACATCCGTAAACTGAAGCATCCGGACGGAGGCCGCGTTGGACAGTTTAAAACGCTTTTCCCAGGCGGGCGCGGCCTCCATCGCAGTGCCGTTCCCGGCGAGAACCGCCGCTGCCAGTCCGGCCGAGGACGCCTGAATAAAGGCTCTTCGTGAAAGGGGGTTGGTATTCATGAGTTATTACACCTCTTGATGGGTTGTTTTAAAACCTGTTATACATGAAGGGAAGATTATTCCGCAACTATTGCGTTCATTCAGGCACATGAATACTGCACGGAGTCAAAGCAACACACATAAGCGTAAATAGAACTGGCCGGATACGCTGCTATCAGCGCATCCGGCCTTCGCGTAAACGCGATGTTTATTCAGTCGGGTTGCCTATATCTTGCTCAGAACATCACCTCCCGTAAAGAGGCTCACGAGAAGCAATGCCAACAGTGCAAGGCCGCCAAGGAACAGGTTCGCGGGATCAAAGAGGTTGAAGCCGCTGCAGCAGTCCTCTTCAGCCTCTTGCGCGGTCACCGTAGCCGTATCGGTCGCCTCATTGGTTTGACTGCCGTGGGTGAACGAAGCTGCGGCGATATTCACCACGCTGCCCGCGTCCAAATCGGCCTGGGTGATGGCGTAGGTCTGCGTGTACGTCTCCGACGCGCCTGGCACCAGCGAGGCTATGGTCGTGTCCAAGCCCGTCAGCGGGTCGGTTACCGTGACATTCGAGACCGTCACATTGCCGGTGTTTTCCACCACGATGGTGTAGGTGATCACCTCATCCACGGCGCTGTACACCTCCGGAGAGGCGCTCTTCGTCACGACAACCACCGGGCTTTGTTCCGCGGTAACCGTCTCTTCATCATCGTCCGTGACCGGGTCCTCACCGGGACCATCCCCGGATACCGATACCGTATTCACCACGCTACCCGCGTCCAAGTCGGCCTGAGTGATTGAATAGGTCTGCGTATACGTCTCCGACGCGCCCGGCGCCAGCGACGCTATCATCGCGTTCAGGCCTGTCAGCGGATCCGAGACCGCCACATTTGACACCGTCACGTTGCCCGTATTCTCCACCACAATGGTGTACGTGATCACGTCGCCCACCGCGCTATAGGTCGCAGGCGAAGCGGTCTTCGTCACCACAAGACCGGGGGACTGTTCACCGATCACGGTTTCACTGTCATCGTCCGTAACCGGGTCTTCACCGGGACCGTCACCGGATACCGCCACCGTATTCACCACACTGCCAGCGTCCAGGTCGGCCTGGCTGATCGTGTAGGTCTGCGTGTACGTCTCTGACGCACCGGGCGCCAGTGACGCTATCGTCGCGTTCAGGCCAGTCAGCGGGT
>JAAYBJ010000141.1 GCA_012730105.1 Candidatus Hydrogenedentota bacterium | reverse complement strand
GGCGGCTCATCATGGAGCGTGCTTTTGCCCGATTGTTGCAAAGGTACAACCGCAGACACGCACCACCCATGCCGATGCTGCCCTAAGCAGCCGTCATAAGCACAATATTCTTGACAGATTCGAGGCCAAAAATGCCCCGAAACAGGGGGCTACTGCGTTTTTTAGGTTCATAAGAATCATTCCTTTCACTTCTCGTTAATTACTGACAAAGAAATTTAACAACGTCACGTTCGCATACATCACGTTCAGCCTCGAATTATCACCTCCTGTCTTACAGATGCCGTGTTTCCGACCCGTATATTCCATGCCTTCCGGACGCACACCTGCACATAGCACTTGAAATATCCTTCCAAGACTATTCGCATTCTTTGCGCCCGAAATCACTTTACCTTCTCCACCGTGGTTGATCCAGAACTATCTATAACAACGCTCCCGGAACCACCTGAAAGTAACCGATTACCTAGGCGTAGTGTAGTATAGTCTATCTAAAAAGTCAAGCAAATTTTTACATCCAAGCACGAAAGATGGTGTTCGTTCCGCCGTGTCAAAAAAAGATAACTGCCACAACTCATGGGAAGTAAAAATTTTCAAAAAGGAATACCGGAAATTTTAAATTAAAACTCTCTCACTAAGAAAAAAAATATAAATATATGACAGAACACAAGCGCATATAAAACAGTCCGGCCGCGACACAAAACAAAACTTCCATTAAGATCATATGAATGAAGACGTTCAGAAAAAGGCGTTTCCGGTAAGGCCATATTAGTTTTGAGTCACGGAAGTCTATGGTGTACTATACCGTCTTACAAAGCCGATTTGTGCGCAATTAATCCCGGATGGTTTCTCTCATTATTCGGGTGGTGGAACTAAAATGATCGTTGACGTTTTTGAAAATTGGAAGCACTATTACGCAGGCAGCGCGATTTGGCGGCAGGCTTTTGAATACTTGAGCACATTGTCAGCCGACACCCCGTCCGGGGATATGGTCCCCATTCTTGGCGACAAGATTAAGGCCCGGGTCATGTACTATCAAACCCTTTCTCCGGGAGAGGCGGTTCTGGAAGCGCATGACAGGTATGTGGACATTCAGATGTCTCTGGCAGGCGCAGAATGCATTGACTGGTTTCCCCGGTCACTATTGACGGTCAAAACCCCCTATGACGCGGTTTCGGACGCCGCTTTTTTTGAGCGTCCGGCCTTCGCGCCGGTGCGGGTAACCAACCGTCCCGGCTCTTTCACGGTGCTTTTTCCGCAGGACGCACATGCCCCGCAGTTAACGCCCGGCACGGAACCGGCGGAAGTCAAAAAAGTGGTGGTGAAAGTGCTTGCTGCCGCCCTGTAGTCCGAAAACCTGTTATTAACGGCGGTGTTTTCCTTGCGACATACTAATCGATTACCCTAATCAACCTTAAAGGAACTATACACATGGCGATTGTACTCACCGCGGAAGAAGCAATAAAACGCATCCCCGACGGCGCCACCGTCTTTGTGGAGGCCATGCCCACGGAGGAGGTATTCCCCGCATTCCATCGTGTCTACGAAGCCACCGGTTCGCCCAAGGATCTTACCGTCTATTGGGCGGCGGGCATCGGCCCCTTCAGCGCGGAAGAACGGGGTATGAATCATTTCGCCCACCCCGGCATGGTCAAGCGGATGGTGCTGGGCCACGCCGGCTTGAACCACAAGGTGGTCAAGGTCATTGCCGCGAACGAGGTGGAGGCCTATAATCTTCCGCAGGGCGTGGTCACCCAGTTATTCCGCGAGATTGCCGCCGGACGTCCCGGCCTGATCACGCGCGTCGGGCTGGGCACCTTCGTGGACCCACGCATTGAAGGGGGCAAGTTGAACGACCGCACGCGCGCCTGCGAAGACCTGGTGGAGGTCATCGAGATTGGCGGACGGGAAATGCTGCGCTACAAACCGGTCAAGGCGGACGCCGCCGTGGTGCGGGGCACTACCGCCGATCCCGAAGGCAACATCACCTTCGAAAATGAGGCGCTCGTCATGGAAGCGCTGGACGCCGCCATGGCCGCACGGAACTGCGGTGGCCTGGTCATCGTGCAGGTGGAACGGCTGAGCGACAAGCCCGCGCGTCCCATCGATGTAAGAATTCCAGGCATCATGGTGGACATTATCGTCGTCGCCACCTCCCGTAAAACCCACCCGCACACGCTGTTCGTGGAGCAGGATCCCAGTTATACCGGCGATGTCCATGCCGATCTCAGCGGCGAGTTGGAAGCGATGCCTTTGTCTCCTGAAAAGGTCATTTGCCGCCGGGCCTTCCTGGAATTGAAACGGGGCGATATCGTAAACCTGGGCGTGGGCATTCCCATGGGCGTGGCCAAGGTGGCCCAGGAAGAGGGCATGCTCAAGGACATCACGCTGACGACGGAAATCGGCGTGGTCGGCGGTCTGCCCCAAGGTGGTAAAAATTTTGGGCCCGCCCAGAATCCATCCGCGATCATGTCACAGACCACCATGTTCGATTTTTATGACGGCGGCGGCCTGGACGCCACCTGCGTGGGCATGGCCCAGGTGGACACCGAAGGCAATGTAAACGTAAGCAAACTGGGTCCCAATGTCATTGGAAGCGGCGGGTTCATCAATATCACCCAGAGCGCTTCCGAGGTACTCTTTTGCGGTGAATTCTCCGCCGTCGGCACGGACATCGCCATAGAGTCGGGAAAATTGGTCATCCGGACGGATGGCAAGGCGGTCAAGTTTGTGGAAAGGGTAGGTCAGATCACCTTCAGCGGTAAGATCGCACGCGAGGAGGGCCACAAGGTCCTGTTCGTCACGGAACGCTGTGTCTTCAAACTGGTCAAAGAGGGCCTGATGCTTATTGAGGTGGCGCCCGGGGTAGACATGGAGAAAGACATTCTGCAGCGCATGCAATTCAAGCCCCTCATTTCGCCGGAACTCAAGTCCATGGACGCGCGGCTATTCCTGCCCGCAGCAATGGATGTGAACGGCGGACAAGCCAAGGAGTAAGGGAATTCGGAATTCGGAATGCGGAATGGGAAAAAATAAGGGCGGGGGGGAATTGACAGGGTTTAATCAAGTAGGCCATTAAGTCGAGACCAGTAACATAATTCCATTCAGTCCCGTAGGGACGGTTGAACGAGCCGGGTTTTCAATCGTCCCTACGGGACTTAACAAGGGGGAAGGGCATTCTACCCGCCAGTGAACTGGCGGGCTATCGTCAATCGTCCCTATGGGACTCACCGCGGAAATTCCTGTTCGATACTGTGCAAAGGCGGGCCGCCACAACGCCCGTAACCCCGCAGGCAAGATGCCTGCAGCACAACGGTAGATTGGGGTATGGCCGAATGCGGAATGTACCGAATGCGGAATTCGGAATTCGGAATGGGAAAAAATAAGGGCGGGGGGGGAATTGACAGGGTTTAATCAAGTAGGCCATTAAGTCGAGACCAGTAACATAATTCCATTCAGTCCAGTAGGGATGCTTGACGGTAGCCCGCTTCTTTAGAGGCGGGGAAGCCGGGATGTTATTTATGTTAGTCCCGTAGGGATGCTTGACGGTAGCCCGCTTCTTTAGAGGCGGGGAAACCGGGATGTTATTTATGCCAGTCCTTTAGGGACGGTTGAACGAGCCGGGTTTTCAATCGTCCCTACGGGACTTAACAAGGGGGAAGGGCATTCTACCCGCCAGTGAACTGGCGGGCTACCGTCAATCGTCCCTACGGGACTCTCCGTGGAAGTTTCTGTTCGCTACTGTGCAAAGGCGGGCCGCCACAACGCCCGTAACCCCGCAGGGAAGATGCCTGCAGCTCAACGGTAGATTGGGGTATGGCCTAATGCGGAATTCGGAATGGGGAATGCGAGCTGGGGAAAAAATATCCTCGAGAGCGGCGTTTCCGGGATGGATATTTTTTTGACTACAGTGCAGGCGCCGCTTTTTCCGGGGGAGCACAGGCTTTTATGAAATAGTCGGTACCTGTGGTCAGCATCTATTTTTCTTCTTCTTTTTTCGTGTTCTTTCGTGTATTTCCTGGTCGGAATTTTTTTTCAAGACGCTGCCGGACCGTTGCGCTGCTACAGTTTGTCGCCCTCGGCCAGTTTTTTCAGGGCACTCCGGTTGCGCAGGATTACCCGCCGCCCGTCCACTTCAATCACCCCGCGTCGTTGCATGCGCGCAAAGGTACGGCTCAAAGTTTCCGCCACCGTGCCGAGCCTCGCGGCGAGCATGATTTTTGAGGTGGTCAGTTCGATTTCCTCCCGGCCGCCGGCCTCGCGCGATACTTCCAGCAAATGCCGCGCCAGCCTGGTGGACACCTCCTTGAGGGACAGGTCGTCTATCATGTCCACAAAACGGCGCAACCTGCGGGACAGGACGGCCAACATGTTCAGGAGCAGGTCCGGCCTTTTCTCCGCAAGGCTTTGAAAGTCGCTTCGCAGGATGAACAAGCTTCTGGACGGCGCCATCGCCTCAGCCGTGGCCGGGTACGCGCCGCCTTCAAACACGGCTACCTCGCCGCAGGGATCCACCCCTTCGAAAATATGGAGTATCTGTTCCCGGCCGTCCATGCCATATCGGCACACCTTGACCTGTCCCTCCGCGACAATATGGAGCCCGTCGGCGCGTTCTCCCTCACGGAAGAGTATTTCCCCGGCCTCGTAGGACCGCACGGAGCAAAGATCGGCCAGTCCCCGGATCATGTCCGGGGGCAGTTCGTCGAAAAGGGAACAGTCCCCCAGCCACTGCATGCGTTCTTCAATGGGCACTGTAATTCGTTTCATAACTATCATCCGTTTTTTGGTCGCAGCGCCTTGAAACCGAACGGCGGGCCGCCGACGGTCTATGCTATTTGCCTTTGCGGAATCCCCCCACCATTCTGCGCCATTTTGTTATCCCGGGGTCCTCACCCGGGAAGACACCGCCCGCCGCATGCCGGACATCATTGACCACCACGAAGGCGTCGGGCTGGTGCTGTTCCAATATTTCAGACACACTGGCCATGTCGCGGCGCTTGATAATCAGGTAGACAACACGCACCTTGCCCTGGACCCCCTGGGCACCGACCCGGGTAACGCCGAAATGCTTTTTTCTGAATCGCTGCAGGAGCGATGCGGCATCACCACGCGTAATAATCATAACGGACAGATAGCCCATGGCCAGGCGGCTCTCAATATACATGCCCACATAGTTGCCGGCGGCGAAACCGCCCGAGTAGGCGATATAATTGGACCAGGACGTCAGGTTTCCCATAATGCGGCTGATGGCGATGAGCCAGATCAGCACTTCGAAAAAGCCGCACAGGGGCGCCAGCACGCGCATGCCGCGGCTGAGAAAGACAATCCTCAGGGTGCCGATACTGACATCGAGCACCCGGGCAAAAAATATCATCAACGGCAACAACCATGCCGCGTTAGCGGCATAAAACGCACTCATAAAATCAACCATTGCTGTTTCTTGCATGCGGGAGTTCAGGCCTTTCTTGTATCCGTTTCAGCCGTACCTATCCCTGATCTTAAGGGCCTTTCCGGCCTGAATGCAATTTCGCCGCGGAAAATGCGGACCGGATGCCGCCGGGTCGCGCAAAAGCACGGCCGCTATCTGCCGGCCTTATCGCGGAGCCAGGAAAGGGGGACCCGGGCGATTCTGGTGCGGGCGAGCCCCGACATGACACGCGTGTCCCCGGCACAGAAGCCAAAGAGGGCGTGGGCGTCCGTAAACGCGATGGCGGTATAGCAGTACCAGCCATAAGGATCGTTTTCCACAGTAACCCGGTATTCCCAGGTGGCGCCGTTGTCGCGCGATAGCGCGAGCGTAAGCGGGGTTCGCTTGTTCCGAAGTGCCTCGGGGATGTTTGTGTGGTCGTTCCAGAGCAGCAACAGTGTGTCACTTCCCGGGATGCGCTTGAACGATGCGGGGGAAACCGGGGTGGCAAGATCCGTGGGGACCGCATCGGACCAGGTTACGCCGCCGTCCTGCGACGTTGAGCGGTAGAAAACACCGCCGCTGTTGCGCAAAAGCATCCACAGGCCGCCATCGGCCAGTTCCACAACCCCCGGTTCCTGAAATCCCGTTTGCAGGTCCGGGGGGGCCTCCAGAATCGTTTTCGAGGGATACCATGTTTTACCGAGGTCGTCCGAAAGCACACAAAGCACTTTACCTCGATTCCTGAAGGGCTCTCCCTTGAGCGCATGCAGCGCCGCCGGGACTACCAAACGCCCGGAAGCGAGTTGCACCACCCGGCTGTTATTGACCACATAATAGCCCACCGGCTTGGGTATGCACTCCGTTGGCGGACCCCACGTCGCCGCCTCATCCCGGGACACGCGCATAAGGGGCCGGCAATCATCCTCGGCATTCTTGCGCAGGTAAAACAGGGCAATGGAATCGTCCGAGAACCGCAACAGGGATACGGACATGATATTCATGCCGCCTTCGTTGGCAAGCACCTCCACATCCTCCGCGGTCCAGGTCGCCCCGCCGTCTTTGGAACAGCGTGACACGAGCGAAGCGGCGGCATGATCGCCCGATCCCCCGGTAAACCGGGTATAGACAAAGAGAATCCGCCCATCCTTGAGAATTATGAAATCGCCTTCCGAATTTCTGGGATTACCCGGGCCGGGCGGGAGGTCCAGCACCACCTCGTAAGGAACGGCGGCATCCGCCGCGCCGGTCACATCCTGCGTGGGAACCGGTTTCGGGTCGCTTTCAGCGTTCGCATCCGGAACACCACAAAGGACCACCGACCAAACGATCAAACTGCACGCAAGGGCACCGTAATAAAGAGAAGATTTGGATTTCCGGGCAGGGCGAGCCAGGCATGCAGGAGGGTCATTCAAGAAGATCATCCCATCACCTTGTTCAATTCCATTATGAAATCCGCCATCAGGAAGGGCTTCTCCAAGACGGGACGCCCGGTGCTTTCCATGAAGAGACGGGTCTGGTAGTTCAACATGTCCGCAGTTATAAAAAGCACCCGCGGCACGAGATGCGGATACTGTTCAGTTATTTCGCGGTAGAGTTGCTGGCCGGTCAGCGAGCCTTTGATCAGATAATCAAGGACCACGGCGCTGTACTCGTTTTCCTTTAATTTTTGCAGGGCCTCCATGCCCGTTGCCACCGTATCCGCCCGGTAGCCGCGCATGTACAAGGTTGTTTTAAGCAGATCCTGCAGGTCGGTTTCATCATCCACGACAAGAACGAGTTTTTCTTTTATTTCAACCGGTTTCGCGGGCTCTTCATTTTTTCCGGCATCCTGTTTCTTCATCAGGGGGAGCTGAAGCACCAGGCAGGCGCCGCGGGGTTCGTTGGCGGCGGGCACCGAAACCGTCAGGCTGCCGCCATAATCCGAGGCGACGGCCCTGGCAAGACTAAGGCCCAAGCCGGTGGCGCCTTCCTCGCGTCGGGTGGTAAAAAACGGCTCAAAGACATGCTCACGCAGATCCAGCGGGATGCCCGGCCCGTCATCCACAATGCGCAGCCGGATCAGGTCGCCCTTGTTCTCCACGGAACAGACCACCTGGCGCTGCGCCATGCGCAGGGCATTGTCCAACAGGCTCAGCACGACCTGGGACATTTGTTCGGGAACACATTCGATGGGCGCGGGCTTGCCGGAGAAACGCCAATCGATGATCCTGTTCTGGGAAGGTGTCAGCAGGGTGCGCACGGACTCGCGGATGAGCACTTCGAAATCCACGGGGCGGCGTTCGAGCGGCATGCCTTTGCCAAAATCAAGCAGGTTTTCCACAATGTCCTTACAGCGCAGACTGTTGCGGAGGATACGGCTCACCGCTTCGGCATACTGGTCCGGCGCCAGGCCTTTTGCCATCATTTCGGCGAAGCCAAGCACCACGCTGAGGGGATTGCGCAACTGGTGGGCCACGGTAATGGACAGCTGCGCCACCAGCGAGGAGCGCTGCTGGTTGATAATCTGGCTTTCCAGCTGTTTCTGCACCTGCCTGCGGTGGGTCATGTCGTAAACACAACACGCCACGCGGGAAATATGTCCAGCGTCATCCTGAAGCGGTATGATTACCAGGCGGAACCATTTTATTTCCGTCTGGGTGTCCAGGCTGATTTCATCGAGGTGAAAAAGCCCCGAGTCAAAAGCCTCTTTGCACAGACATTCGCGCTTGTCGCCGTAACGCCGACGGTACAGGAAGCAGCAGAGCGGTTCCGTGCGGTCATACCCCATGGATGAAAACAGGGCCGCCTGCTCCGAACTGAAGGTAATGTTCCCTTCCCGGTCGAACAATTGCATCGGAAGGGTGACCAGGGGCAGGAGGCGTTCTTCAAGATATTGGATGCCCGTCTCCACCCGCGCGTCATCCCTCCCGTTCTGGTCGATAAATACTGCGGCGCCCGTGCGCATGCCGTCCGCATTAAAAAAAGGCTGGCAGGCGATTTCCGCGCGAATCTTCTGCGTTCCAAAACTGATTTCCCCCTGGAAAGAGGTCTTGCTCTGGTCCATGCGTTTCTGCCTCAGGAACGAGCGCAGACGTGAGGCGGTTTCTTCATTGCACAAGGTAGTGAGATCAACCCCTTCAAGCATGTCCGGACTGGTTTTCAACAGGCGGCAAAATTCCTTGTTTACCATTTCAACGCCGCCCTCATCGTCAATCAGTGCCATGGGCATGTTCACGGACTCGAGTATGGCTTTCTGACGTCGCTGATTGGCCACCGTGTCCTGGCGCACGCGCTGGGCGAAATATTCGACCACCGCCTGCTCGAAGCGGACCGCGTTGTCATTCATGGTGGACAGTATCTCAGCATCGGTCGCCCCCTCCACCTTTCCAAGGCAGCGTTCCGTCAATGACTTCTGCAGGGCTTTCAGGCACAGATAGGCTTCCCCCGTCAATATGTTCAGTGCACGGTTCCGTTCCACGAATTGAGCCGCCCATTCGGCAATGCGGCAAGGTTTTTCCCGTAAAACAGCGACATTATTCTCAAGCCATTTCCGGACAAGCCCCAAGAGAATATCGTCTTTTGCCATCCCCGTTTGATTTACGAGATGCTCCGTCAACACATCCATATGGTTTGCAATATAGTCTGCGAGCACCAGCTTGCTTTTCATTAGGTAACCTCTCCCCATCGTACCAAATAGATGCGTAGCTCGTTAACACCTTTGCACCCCGGCACTTTTTAACCCTCTACTCCATGTTGGGATACGCGTACAAGACCAGCCATAACCTTCCATAACCGATCAATCTGCAATACGACTTTAGCACATAAATCTTAACACTATTTTCCGTATTGCGTAAACGAACCGCCTGAAGTCAAACTGTATTATAAACTTCCAACCATTCTAATACAACCCTAATGTTTGGGGGGACCAAGTAGAATCGTATCTGTTGTTATTTCAGGAAAAGCGGCGTCGGTGTCAGAATTTACAGCATGCCAACGGGACATTCTGTCTCATTATGCTGATATTTTCAAGGTTTACCGTAACAGGAATTATCTGCAACTATTTACATCTGTTTATGACCTGTTGAAGTATGCACATCAAGGATATCACCTACATAAAATGGATTGTTGAAACCCAATCGTATATACTCTAGGGTGAAATAGAAGATGCTAACTTAACGAGTGCGTTGAACAGTAATAAAAATTTACTTAATGGCGGTCGCACGCCCCGGAAAAGATGAAACACAGGTCGCCCTACCGGAAATCAGGGGTATAACGGCCTGAGACCGCTTGATAAACTGTCTTGAACCAATTAGAGTAACTTCATGATTCGTTTTTCCCTGACATTGAAGCTAGCCGTTCTTTTTGTGGCCGTGGCGGCATGGGCGTGGTCCCCAAATAGCGCTGCGGCGGAGGTAATACGCTGGCCGGCCGTTGCGGGCAGAAACTATCCGGCGGAGCCGGAAGTGCTGTTGAGCACAGTTCGCGACTTTTTTGAAAAAGCCGACGCCCCGGACGTGCCCTCGCGTTTGGTTGCCGTGGTTGCCTCCGCGGCGCCCTATCCCTTCGCGGGCCAGGTGTCTGCCCATGCCTTTAAAGCCCTGCAGCCGGGACAGTATGAACGCGTGATTATTATCGCCCCCGGTCATGGCCCCATGTTTGAAAACTGCTCCATTCCCGCGCTGGATATTTTTCTGACGCCGTTGGGACCGGTATCGGTGGACGCGCCGGCCCTGCGCTACCTGCTGTATTCTCCCATGTTTCACGCCCATCAATTACGCTATAAAGCAGGGAAGCCCGAAGAACAGATCCACGAATATGAATTCGCCATCGAGTCGCTGTTGCCTTTTCTCCAGGAACGGCTCCAGGAATTTCAACTGGTGCCGATACTGGTAGGCGACCTGCGTGATCCCCAGGGAAATGTGAACAAGAATACGGTCCGCGCCATCGCCGAGACCATACAATCGATCATCAATGAGCGCACCCTGGTCGTTGTCGCGACGAGTTTCACCCATTACGGGGCGCAGTATGGCCCCCTTGAATTCAAGGAGAACCTGGAGGACAATATCGCGCGCCTGGACAGACAGGCGTTCGAACACATTTTGTCGCTGGACCTGGACGGGTTCCGTTCCTACCTGCAGGATTCCCGTAATGTCATTGACGGCAAAGACTGCCTCCAGATCTTGTTCTACCTGCTTCCACGTGAAGCGCAAGCGCGCATCCTGGCGTATGACACCTCCATGGCAAAAACAAAAGACACCAAGCGGTCGGTCAGTTATGCGTCTTTTGTGTTTCATGACCCCTCTAAACCCGCTTTGACGGCCCAGCCGGAAAAAGTGCGGCCCCTGATATTGCGCCGTCCGGAAAAAGCCGCGCCCCGCGAGGAGGGGGAAGGCGAAGCGGCGGCCCAAGAGGATGCGGCCGCACCTGAGGGGGAACCGGACACCCCGGCGGCGCCGGTGGAGTGAATAAAAAGCGCTTGCGGATAAAAGCCCCACTCTTTATTGCCTGCAACCTCGATACACGTCATTCCGGTTTTTTCGCGACCCTTCACCCGTATCACAGTGCGCCGTCGGACTGCGCAAAGATACCGGGGCCGGATTCCATGCCGCTCGAGGAAAGAAGTGCAACCTGCGCTGTTCCTGCCAACGTTTTCTAAAGATAGATTCCGGTCTTTTCACGGCCTGACCATACCCTTCGATGACACGTTGACAGGCACAACCGGTTAAGTCCTGTAGGGACGATTGAGGGTAGCCCGCCAGTTCAGTGGCGGGTGGCAGACACCCGGTTTC
>JAAYBJ010000140.1 GCA_012730105.1 Candidatus Hydrogenedentota bacterium | reverse complement strand
GATGCTGTGATTGCCTTGACATTTTTCGAGCCGAGCACCGCCCCCATACCGGCCCGCCCCGCCGTGCGTTCCTCGCTGAAAACGCCCGCGTAACGCACCAGGTTTTCACCGGCCGGGCCGATCACCAGCTTGCCCACCCGGCCTTCCAGCGCTTCCTGCGTCTCCGAGGTGGTTTTGCCCATCAGGGAGGAAGCATCGTGGAAGCGCACCGCGTCTTCCGTAATTTCTATCCAGACCGGCGTTGCGGACTTTCCCGTCAACACCAGCGCGTCATACCCGGCGCGTTTCAGGAACAACCCAAAATTACCCCCACAATTGGACGAGGCGCACAGCCCGGTCAGGGGAGACACGGCGGAAACATTAAAACGGCTTGACGCCGGCGCAGCCGTGCCCGACAGCGGGCCCGTGGATACCACCAGCATGTTTTCCGGCGCGAAGCCGTCCGTGCCGGGCTTGATATTGTCATACAATATCTTTGCGGCCATGATCTTACCCCCTAAGTACAGGGCGCGCTCTTTGTCCGACCAGGGATACTCACCGGTTTCCCCGGTTGTAAGATCAATTTTCAGAACCCGGCCCGCATATCCACCAAGTTTGGTCTGCATCATGGGTTTACTCCTGGGGGGCTACCACCCCATTTGAGGACGGCCTTCGGTACCCTCTGGCACCTTAGATACTGTATCATATCTATCATTATTCGGCAACACTTAGATGACCTCTTAAAACACGAACGCATCCGTAACAACGGCTCCCTGTCCGCGGCAACATTACAGGATGGACTGTACCAATGAAAAACCGGATTCGGATTTACCGTAATTATTTTGTTATGGTACTCTGAATAGTCGCCGGACTTTCGGCTGGAAACGTCTCCCTGGTGCGGAAATGTCGTTTCCACGCAGAGGTGACAAGACAATGCTTGCACTAATGGAGAACGAATGACTGTCAACCCCCTTTCCCAGGAACGGTATACATGGTAATTTTGGAAAACGTTAAACGAAAACTCGGCCCCGGTGTTGCATTCTCCTGTGAGGCCTTTCACGTCGCGCAGGGTTCACGCACCGCCCTGTGGGGGCCAAGCGGTTGTGGTAAATCAACCATGCTAAACCTGATATCAGGCCTGTTAAGGCCCGATTCCGGTACCGTTCAGGTGGACGGGCAAGAAATACAAAACCTGTCTGAAAGCGGATTGGATGCCTTTCGCGCGGAACGAATCGGGTTTGTCTTCCAGACCTTCAATTTGTTATCGCCCTTTACCGTGCTTCAAAACGTGATTCTCGGCATGCGCTTCGCGGATGTCCGTCCGGAAAAGGAATGGAAGGACAGGGCCCTGACCATGCTGGAACGGGTCGGCCTCAGCCACCGCCTCAACAGCAAGCCAGGCACCTTGAGCGTGGGCGAACGCCAGCGCGTCGCCATCGCCCGAGCCTTGGCCAACACGCCGAAATTAATCGTTGCCGACGAGCCCACAGGCAGCCTCGATCCCAAAACCGCCGATTCCGTAATGACACTGCTCCTTGATCTGTGCGCCCAGGAAGCGGTCACCTTACTTCTGGTCACCCATGACAAAGGCATCGCGGACCGTCTTCCCGGAACGTTTGACTGCACGGGCCTGGTGCGGGAGGAGGCGCTATGAGCCTTTGGCATATCGCGTGGAGCTATCTTTGGAACCGGAAATTAACCACCGCCCTGACCGTTATTTCCGTCGCCCTCGGCGTGGGACTGATTTCCGCGGTATTGACCCTGCGCGACGAGACACAACGCCGTTTCGAAGAAGAAGGGCAGTCATTTGACATAGTCATCGGGGCCAAAGGCAACCCGCTGCAACTGGTGTTGAGTACGGTATACTTTCTGGACGCCCCGACGGGCAATGTAGATATAGAAATCTACGAGTCCCTGAAAGGACATGAAGACGTAACGGGCCTGTTTCCCGTCGGCATGGGAGATTCCTATTCAGGGTTCCGGATTGTCGGCGTCACACGTGACCTGATGGATTTTACTCCCGGCGGACGCACGCCCTATACGCTGACCTCCGGACGCTATTTCGAAACGCCTTTTGAAGCCGTAATCGGCGCGAATGTCGCCGAAGACACGAATTTGGAACTAGGTGACACATTTGTGGGCACCCACGGCCTGATGGCATCAGTAATGGCGGAAGTCCATGAAGAGCGTCCCTATACAGTCGTCGGCATCATGGAACGTTCCGGGTCACCCAATGACCGGGCTATTTTCTGTGATATACAGTCTGTCTGGGACGCCCACAGTCACGGAGATGATTCCGGACACGAATCGGATGAGCATCATCATCATGAACAGGAGATAACGGCCTTATTGGTCAAACTCGCGTCTCCCGCGATCCGTTTTGAATTCAAGGACAGAATCAACCGGACCTCTAACGCCATGGCGGCCATACCGATCCAGGAAATTCAAAAACTTTACGAGCAACTGCTGGGAACCGCGAAACTTGTGCTACTGGCCATAGGCTACCTGGTCGTCGCCATCTCGGCGCTTTCGATCCTGATCGGTCTCTATATGGCCATTTTACAACGCAAACGGGATCTGGCAATCATGCGGGCCCTCGGAGCCACAAGGGGCGAAATCTTCGGCGCCGTCATCATTGAAGCCTTTTGGGTCACCCTGCTGGGCATTGGCGCCGGCTGGCTTATGGGAAGCGCTGTCTGCATGGCTTTGAACCGGTATCTGGTGGCGCAGGTTGGCTTTCATGTGCCTCCGGTGCGCATCAGCGCCGACCTCGTCGCCGCGTATTCCGCGGTCCTGCTCATGGGACTGGTTGCCGGAATTTTGCCCGCCTGGCAGGCCTACCGTACCAACGTGGCGCGTGATTTGGCAGAGTTGTAACGGAAGCGGTATCCGCAGAAAACAAATAAAAACAACAACGCCGATGTTATGGTATAACATATCAAACATGGTCACCCTGCCCGCATGCGGCTTTGACGGTATCCTCGCAGGGTGCTGGAATAAGTAAGGAATATTTTGTATGCGCAAACGTTCAAAAAGGGATCTGTTAACCCTGTTGGGTCTTGTCATTATTGTGGCGGGTATTATCGGGGCCAACGGTTACATGAGACGGGCCGGGCTGCGTGAACATTTCGAACAAATGCGCGCAGCCCTGGAACAAAAACACCGCGACGAGGGCGTCAAACTGGTTGACTGGAAGGAACTGCACGAGGTAATCGGCAGCCGTCGCACCGGGGCAACCTTTCCCGAATCGCTCAAAGGAAAAGACGGGCGTCTTGTAAACATTGTAGGGTATATGAACGCCATAGACCAGTTTCGAAATGTGACCGAATTCATGCTGC
Source organism: Candidatus Hydrogenedentota bacterium (assembly GCA_012730105.1). Classification (GTDB taxonomy): domain Bacteria; phylum Hydrogenedentota; class Hydrogenedentia; order Hydrogenedentales; family CAITNO01; genus JAAYBJ01. Next base: position 174 of record JAAYBJ010000140.1, on the reverse strand, counting down.
TGCCCGTACCGATCACCTGCTTCTTCTGTGAGGCCCCGCCCATGCGGGACATTATCGAAGTAAAACTGCAAAAATCCGCCAACATGATTAACGAGCCGGTATTGGTCGGGGGAAGGCTGCGTCTGCACGAAGGTGAAAAACCGCTTTTCTTCTATACCATCGAGGATGCGAAAT
>JAAYBJ010000139.1 GCA_012730105.1 Candidatus Hydrogenedentota bacterium | reverse complement strand
TGCTTTGCATCAGGGTCAATGTCCATTCCTCTTTTTCCTGCACGGGCCCGCTGTACGTGACCCCATAAGCAATACCGTCATGCCAGGTGGTGCGCCAGAGCCAGTCGCCGTCACGGGCTATGGGCGCTGGGGCGGACCATGCCGCGCCATCCGGGGAAAAGGAAACGCGCGGTCTACGGTTGAGCAGCACCCCGTCCCGGTAAAAGGACCCGCCCATGGTAATCATCAGCCGCTTGTCCGGCGTGAGGCATATCTTCGGATCCCTGAGGTCCACCCCTTCTTCCAGGAGCAGGCCGCGGGATTCCCAGCTGTCGCCGTCGGCGGAGGTAATGATGCGGATGCCGCCATCCCCTTTGACGTGGCCTGTTGCTTCCCGGAACACGCAATACCAGGTTTCGTTAAAGCGAATCAGGTCTGTGAAGGCGTTGTGTTCCCCCTGGCCCCAGATGTTTTTGACGGAAACCAGTTCCGGGGCCGATTGTGAAACGGCTAGGCCTGACATAAGCACGAGTAACAATCCAGCAAACAGATGTTGACGAGAAAACATGGGAAAACTCCTTTTTTAATGCGAGCGTTGCCCGCAGTCCAGTTTTGAATTCTGGCGCAAAGGAGGGACAGACCCCAAAAAAGAATCTTGTTGTTGGTGAAGATAAGGGTTTGAGTAAGTTTTTTGGGGTCAGTCCCTTCTTTGCTTCATCGTATACTAAGATTTGCGATTGGCATATGCCTTAAGTTAGTGCCATTCGAACAGGTCCCCGAAATTTATTTTTTCTGTGAGTGCTTAAATCGCCTTGAAACGGTTTTCGGCGCCTTCCCGCAGTTGATAAGCGTTTAACCCGGGCGGCACCGGACTGGGAGATGGTTTCAACTCGCACGGCAGGGATTCCGGCAATATCAGGGTTGCCTGGCAGCCCTTGGGAACGGTCAGCCTGACGTCATATTCCTGTCCCTTCCGAAGGGCCTTGAACGTGAAGGGGCCTTGTACGGTATGGGCCGTGGCCTCGATATCGCCGATGTCGCCCAGCTGCGGGCGCACATCGCACGCGGTGAAACCCGGCGCTGTGGGACGGATGCCCAGGATATCCATGTAGAGAATATATAATGGACAAACGGGGCAATGGCTCCACTCGGCGGTGGAATCCGGCCGGGCGGTCCAGTTTTCCTGCAGCGTGTTGTTCAGCAGCACGGAATCCATGGTGGCCCAGCGCTCCCGAAAGTCCTTGAGCACCACGTCCGTCCGTGACAGTTTCGACAGCGCCCAGTAACGCCAGTAAGCGTTCGCGGGATAGGACAGGCCCATTTCCGGCGGACAGGTTGCGAGCGCGTTCAGCGCGGCGCCCGTTTTGCCATCCGGACAGTGATCGAAAAGGATGGAGGTAGCCAGGGAACGGTCGCACAGGCGGATTTCTTTTTCTTCCTCCGCCCAGGGCAGGTTGGCCACGAACATGCCGCGCGCCTCATCCCAATACCGGGTCTGCACCGCCGCCAGGAGAGCGTCGCCGGCGTCCTGGAAGGCTTTATGTTGTTCGTTGTCGCCGAAGGCTTTGGCCAGCGGTGCGAGGGCGTGGCGGAACATGGCCGCCGCATACAGGTTAAAGGCGCATTGTTTGTGCGCCGGCTTCTTGTAGGCGTCATGGTCAATCCAAACGGTCGGGATGCCGAGGTCCTCAACGGGCAGCAGGCCGTCTTTCCCAAGTATGGATTCGAGATAGCCGGCGAAACGCAGCAGGCGCGGGTAGGCTTCGGTCACACTTTCGAGATCGCCCGTTTCGAGATAGTGATTCCAGCAGTCGAACGTGAAGCCGATGCCGTGGTCAAGAATGGGGCCCCAATAGGCCGCCTGCACCTGTTTCTGCATGACCCGCGCGAGCCGGTCGAAGGCGGGCCAGCAGTCCAGGAAATAGCCTTCCGGGGTCAGGCCCTCGCTGAAGGTGCGCAGGTACCGTGCGGGCAGGCGTGTTTCCCCGAAACCGTAGCGGATCGCGAAGAGTTGCGGGCCGCAGTCGCCGCTGTACTGCTGGCGTTCCCGGCCCATGCCGTCCACCACGACATCGATGGCGCTGTTGTTGAGGGTGTTGGCCGTGGCGTCAAAAAGCCGTTGTAGCGCAGGGTCGGCGCACGTCACCTGCACGGGGTTGGGCCAGTCGAAGATCCGCCTGCGCGCGCCCACTCCGGAAATGGAGACGGGACGCGAGGCGTTGCGCACGTGCAGCTGCACCCAGCGGAAGGATTCATAATCGAAGGGCTCAAATACGTTGATGCCTTCCCGGCAAACGAACCGTGTCCAGGCGAAGAAGTGGGTGTCCATCCAGGCGGGGCCGTCCTCCGCGTGCGATTCCTGGACCATCATCTCGATGATGGCGCCTTCGGGCGCATCGATGGTGAATTGCGGCCAGCCAACCATCTGCTCGGTGAATTCAAAGGTGGCGAAAACCCCTTCGCCCCTCGGCGTTGCGGGCAGGGTCACGCCGGCATCCTCCGGAAGGACCTGGGCGATCGGTTCTTCGATAATGGTAAAGGAATCGGGAATTCGCATGTCGAACCAGTCGCGGGGATCGCGCCGCCAGCGCACCCTGCCGGAATCGGCAAGTCCTTTGGCTGGAACGATGAACTCTTTTATGAGCGGTATCTGGCGCGCCCGCAGCGAGCCGTTTTCCGCCTGGATGCGGTCGATCAGGTCATTGCTTTCATAGTTGCTGCACGCGGCGGGCTTGTCCGGACCGCAGATGAGAGGCATGGCATGCAGCCATTCCCTCCCCACCACAAACTCGGGGGTATCCCAGCCGTAGGGGTGCAGCCGCGCGTCGAATTCTTCCTGAAGCGCCCGCAGGTACCAGCGCTTATGTTGACCTGGCGCGTGGGCGCGGTCGAGAAAAACTTTCCAGGAGTCATCGGACATTACGTTCAGTTTCGCGCCATTCTTGAATTCCAGCACGGCATGAAAAATCATACCCGGCTTACCGGCCGGCCAGGTGCCGTCGCCCAGGCCGTAATGAAGCACCTCCACGCCAATGACATTTTTACCGGGTTGGAGCAGCGGCGCGATGTCGAAGCCATCGGCCTCCTGATAGCGCGGGTCGTAAGGCGCCGGGCCCCATTGCACCCGCACTCCGTTTACCGACAGCCGATAGCGGCTGTCCGCGGTGACCCATCCGCGCGCCCGCACCGGCACGCTGCCCGGCAGGTCGAATTCTTTGCGGAAGAGGATGAACGTATTGGAGAGGGTACGTGCGGACGGCATCCACACCCACCGCGCGGGCGTCAGGTTGATCTCAAAGGGCCTCGACGCCTGGACGTCAAAATAACGGGCGTCCCAATCCCCTGCGGTCAGGGGCGTGTCCAGGTATTCGGGCCGTATTGCGGATTCGCTCGAAAGCGCGCCCAAGGTCATACTGATTACTACCATCGCCTCCAGTGTCATAAGTCATCTCCCCGTGTTTACGCCCTGTCCGGATATCCCGCCGGGGCAATGAGGCACGCAGGCGTCCTCCATTGCCCGGCGTAAGAAACAAAACGGCTTGTATGCAAAAGCATGCGGCCGCCGAAAACGGCACACGAACGTGATAGTAACGAATTTCACAGGAACAGTCAAGGATTGGTAATGCGTTTCTAACGAAAGATGTCTCATTTTTCGGGCAGGAAAGAATCTCTTCCTTCACGTGGCTTGAATCTGGATTCCGGCCTTTTTCGCGCTGTCGGGAAGCGCACTTTGATATAAGACATCGGGCGCGAAAAAGCCGGAATGACGTTTCCTGGGTTTATTGGCAAGGAAACGTAAAACCAGTTGAAACGCGTCTGTTCTATCGTGCCGATGATGCCGAGGGCGATTCATTTTTTCTTGAACCATTTCTTCAGCCGATGGAAACGCGGAGGCGCGTATTCGGCGCATTGATTATCGGGATTGAGCAGGTAACATAGCCCTGGCGCCATCAGCACTTTCTGCGTGTCGCCCTCATGAATGCATTTTTGCAACATGCGCTTGTTGCACAGGGCATTCCCGAAGCGATAAAAAAGATGTCTGCAGCCGCGGCATTGCTCCGGAAGTGATGTGCTCATATAAAACCGCCCGGTTGATGGTTTCAGCCCAAGAAACGGCATCATGACAGTTTTTTATCTGGGAAATCAAAAATCAGCACCTGTGTCTTCGGATAGGTTCAGGCAGGACTTTTTCTCAGCACATACAATGCTTCTTCCGCGCGGAGGTTGGGCAGCACCCGGGTCTGGCCGTTGTCGTGCAGGAAAATTTCCTTTTCGATGCCGAACTGGAACTGGGCGCAGAAAGCACGGAAGTCCCTGACAGTAAGGACGTGCCGGTTGGGGGATTCGTGCCAGCTGTGAGGCAGCTGCGAGGTGACGGGCGCGCGCCCGAGGAAGGCCAGTTCGGCGCGCACGCGCCAATGGCCGAAGTTGGGAAAAGTCACGATGCATTTTTTGCCGACACGCAGCATTTCTTTCAGTGCCAAGGCGGGATTCTTGAGAACCTGCAGGGTCATACTCAGGATGACGTAATCAAAGGAATCGTCGGGCAGTTCGGCCAGGCCTTTGTCGATGTTGGCGTGTATGACGTTGATGCCGCAGGCGATGGCGCGGATCACTTTTTCCTGGTCCACTTCAATGCCGAGACCGGTTACATTGCGACGGCGCTGCAGGCGGCACAGGAGTTCGCCCTCGCCGCAACCAACGTCGAGCACGCGGCTATTCTCGTCCACGAGATCGACAATCATGTCGTAATCAACGCGCCGGGACTGGGACAGGGTGCGGTTACCGTCGGGGCTTTTAGTTTCCGTATCCTGCCCGTCACAGGGCTTGGGCGGACAGTTGTCGCAGCTCCGTTCCGGGTGCAGCGTATGGATGAGAAAGCCGGAGATCAGGCGGGACAGGTCTTTCACTTCCAGTAGAAAGGCGTCATGGCCCGCATCAGAGCGAATATTGCAGTAACTGGCATGCCGCCGGTTCCTGGCCAGGGCGTATACCATTTCCTGGGACATGTATGGCGGGAACAGCCAGTCCGAGGTGAAGGAAACGACCAGCACGGAGGCTTTGACGCGCGCCAGCGCCGCATCGAGCGAGGGGAAAGCCGCGGCGATGTCAAAATAATCCATGGCCTTGGTGACGTACAGATAGGTGTTGGCGTCAAAGCGATTCACGAAACCCTCGCCCTGGTGGTCCAGGTAGGTTTCCACATTGAACTCGCTCTCGAAATGGTAGCCCAGGCGGTCGCCGTTGCGCAGGGTGCGGCCGAACTTGCGACGCATGGACTGGTCGGACAGGTAGGTGATGTGGGCGAGCATCCGCGCGATGGCGAGTCCGCTGCGCGGGCCTTTGCCCGGCGCGTAATCACCGCTTTGGAATTCCGTGTCCGCCTGGATGGCATTGCGCCCCACGGCGTCAAAGGCGATTTGCTGGGCACCCGTCGCGTGGCTGGTCGCGATGAGCATGACGGAGCGCAGCGCCTCGGGAAAGCGCGTCGCCCATTCCAGCGCCTGCATGCCACCCAGGGAGCCGCCCAGCACGCACAGCAGTTGTTCGATGCCCAATTGCCGCACCAGCGCATTTTGCACACGAACCATGTCGCCGACCGTGATCACGGGGAAGTCCAGCCCGTAGGGGGCGTTTGTTTCGGGGTTGATGCTGGCGGGGCCGGTGGTGCCTTTGCAACCGCCCAGGAAGTTCGAGCAGATGACGAAGTATTTCTCCGTGTCGATACCCTTGCCTGGCCCGATCATGCTGTCCCACCACCCCGGTTTGGCGTCCTCCGCCGAATAACGCCCCGCCGCGTGCGCGTCGCCCGACAGGGCATGGCACACCAGCACCGCGTTGGTCCGCGATTCGTTGAGTTGCCCGTAGGTCTCATAGGCGACGGTGATGGGGCCCAGCTTCGCGCCGCTTTCCAGAATAAACCCGTCGTGGGTTTCTTCTAGAAGCGCCTGGTGCGTAGTTACGATCCCCACCGAATCTGGTGGTATGTGAGACGTTGGTTCCATTGAGGCCTGTTATGGGGATACGATAAACGTTATGGCATGCCTGACAACGCTAAATTGAAACACAATGCGGTCGAAGGACACAAACGCGAAGAGTCGACCAAGGAATACACGGAATAACACGGAAAAACGAAAATAACGCAACCGCCTTTTCTTTAATACTTTCTTGTTATAGTACCACGATCAGGAACAACTTTGTTTTGGTGTACGCAAGCCGTGCTTACGCTTTTATTGGTTTTCCTTTTCGTGTTCTTTCGTCTCTTTCGTGTTCAATCTCTTTTATTGCTGCGAGGCCTTCAACGCCTGGTCCAGATCTTCCAGGATGTCTTCAATGTCTTCAAGCCCCACGGACACGCGGATGAACTCCGGCGAGATACCCGCGGCGCGTTGTGCTTCGGCGGACAGTTGCTGGTGCGTGGTGGTCGCGGGATGAATCACCAGAGTCTTCGCGTCCAGGATGTTCGCGAGATGTGAGGCCAGCCGGCATCCGTTGATGAATTTTATCGCCGCGTCGGAACCACCCTTGATACCGAAGCCCAGGATGGCGCCCTGGCCCTTGGGCAGGTATTTCTGCGCCCGTTTGTAGTCGCGGTGACTGGGCAGTCCGGGATAATTCACCCAGTCCACGGCGGGATGGGCTTCCAGGAATGTCGCCACGGCCAGCGCGTTTTCGCTGTGACGGGGCACGCGCAGGTGCAGCGTTTCCAAGCCCTGCAGGAACAGGAAGGCATTGAAGGGCGAAAGGCACGCCCCCATGTCGCGCAGCAAGGTGACTCTAGCCTTCAGGATATAGCTGATATTGCCGACGGCCTTGAAGGTTTCATAAAACTTCATGCCGTGATAACTTTCGCAGGGTTCCGTCAGCTCGGGGAACTTGCCGTTGTTCCAGTCGAAGCGGCCGCTGTCCACGAGAACGCCGCCGATGGACGTGCCATGTCCGCCAAGCACCTTGGTGGCGGAGTGAACGATAATGTCCGCGCCGTGATCAAAGGGCCTAAACAGGACCGGCGAGGCCACCGTGTTATCCACGATCAGCGGGATGCTGTGGTCATGGGCAATTTTGGCGATCGCCTCGAAATCCGCCACATCATTGGCGGGATTGCCGATGGTTTCCAGGTAGAGAAACCGGGTCTTGTCGTCTATGGCCTGCTTAAAATTGTCCGCGTTTGAGGCGTTCACAAAGCGCGCCTCAATGCCCAGGTCCTTCAGCGTGTGGGCAAAGAGATTGTAGGTGCCGCCGTAAAGGGTCTGGGACGACACGAAGTTCTGGCCCGCCTTCGTGATGTTCAGGACTGCCGTGGTGATGGCGGCCGAACCCGAGGCCAGCGCCAGCGCACCCACGCCGCCTTCCAGCGCCGCGACCCGTTTTTCGAACACGTCCGAAGTGGGATTCATGAGGCGGGTATAGATATTGCCAAACTCTTCCAAGGCAAACAGCCGCGCCGCGTGTTCGTGATCGCGGAACACATAGGAACTGGTTTGATAAATGGGCACGGCCCGCGCCCCGGTCACCGGATCCGGTTCCTGTCCGGCATGCAGCGCAAGCGTTCCCAGCCGTTGTGATTTTGTGGTGTCCGCCATGGTGTGTTCTCCTGAACGTTGGACTGACAAAGATTGGGTGGAACCTAGGGATATACAAGTTAAACAATCAACATTATAAACTTAATCCCAAATAATTGCAAGTTCTCCCCCTCCATAATCCACACTGGGTGTGAATGTGACCAGTATGATACTGTATCTTCCTAAGAAAAGAAAGGATCTATACCATGTTCAATCCTGACCGATACGCAACGATGCAGTACCGCCGCTGCGGCCGGAGCGGCCTGCGACTGCCGGCCATTTCCCTGGGCTTGTGGCATAATTTCGGCACCCGTGCCGATCATGAAAATTGCAGGACCATGCTGCGCACGGCCTTTGACCTGGGCATCTGCCATTTCGACCTGGCAAACAACTACGGGCCGGAACCCGGCAGCGCGGAGGAACGCTTCGGCCGTATTTTAAAAGAAGATTTCTCAGCGCACCGCGATGAACTGATCATTTCCTCCAAGGCCGGGTATTACATGTGGCCGGGGCCTTACGGGGAATGGGGCAGCAAGAAATACCTGGTGGCCAGTTTGGACCAGTCGCTGCGGCGTATGGGCGTGGAGTACGTGGACATCTTCTATTCCCACCGGCCCGACCCGGATACGCCCCTGGAGGAAACTCTCAGCGCCCTGGACCTGATTGTGCGCCAGGGCAAGGCCTTGTATGCCGGAGTGAGCAGTTACCGAGGCCCGTTGTTTGTACGGGCATCGGAACTGGTCCGGCGTCGCGGCTGGGCGCCCCTCACGATTCACCAGCCCCGGTACAACATGCTGGACCGCTGGATTGAAACGGACCTGCTGGAACATACGGCAGCTTACGGAACCGGCGTCATTGTATTCTCGCCGCTTGAGCAGGGGCTGCTTTCGGAGAAATATCTCGATCCCGCCAACCCCATGCCCCGGGATTCGCGCGCGGCCGACCCGGACGGGTTCCTCAAGCCTGAACAAATTACCGCGTCCAAACTGGACCAGGTGCGCCGCCTGCATGAACTCGCGTTGAAACGGGGACAGGGCCTTGCCCAGATGGCGTTGGCCTGGACCCTGCGCGATCCTCGCGTCACCAGCGCCCTCATCGGCGCCCGTACCCCGCAACAGATTCAGGAATGCGTTGCCGCACTGGAGAATATGGATTTTACCTTGGAGGAACTGCAGGCCATTGACGCCATTGCATCCTGCTCCGCTGCACACTGATGCTCAGCGGTTTTGCCTCACGATTTTGGAACCTCTTTTCCGGGCATAGAAATTTGAAACCGCGGGGGGGTGCCAGATGTTTTGATATGGCCTTCCGATACCGCCTGCTTTAACCAGTGATTAAGCTGGGTCTTGGTGATCGTAAGCCGCTTTTGTAGCTCTTCGGTGTTTAGCGGCGTTTTTTGGGTTTCGTGCTTCATGGCTGTCAAAAAACACTTGTACAGGCTGCAATAGGATGTTGTCTGTGGCGTCTCCGGGTAGGCAGTGGACATCTCATTAATGGAAGCGGCCGCGCTTATTTTGTCTCGTTTAGAACACACTGGCACGACCTTTTTTTCTTCGAACAATCCGGGTAGCAAGGGTTCTTCGGGGGGCTTTTCAACGGGTGTTATCAGAGAAGAGATTTTAAACGCGCCTTCCGGGAGGCGACGTCCGCCTTGTTTTATAAGTGCGCTGTTGCCGGAAGTGGCGTCATTATGCTCTTTCACCCATAATGGGGCCCACCCCTGCTTGAGATTTTCAACGGCGCCAGCCCACGTGCCGCCTTTATTGTTCCCGGCATCAATGACCACGGCGGCATCCGCCAGGCAATAAATATACTTGTTACGGGCCATGGCATTTCCCACATCAAAGCCCGCTTCAGGATTAAAAGGGGACACAAGCACAAGGTTTTTTTTCATCAAACCACTTCGATATTTTTCAGAAGTCGCTACCCTCAAAAGGCTGTCGGCCAGTACCCCTATTACCGTGCCGTCTTTTTTCAGGGCGCCAAGCATGGCCGCCTCATCAACCCCCCGGGCGCCTCCGGATACGATGGATTTTCCCTGTAACGCGACTTCGCCGGCCAGAGCGGTCGTGAAAGCGAGGCCTTCAACGTCCACATTGCGGGATCCTATTACGGCTATACCGCCCTGTTCCAGGAGGACGCGGTTTCCACAACCAAATAACAGGGGCGGGGCGTTTATACCAAGGTGTGCTTTCAAACGGGCGGGGTAATTGGCATCCGCCCGGGTTACAACCCATAATCCGGCGCGTTGCCATTTTTCCAGGGCGAGCCCCATTGCGGCGGAACGTTCCAGCAGGCGCCTAAGCCGGTCGGATGTAATACTCGGATCGATGAAACCCGCAAGAAGCGGTGTAATATTTTTTGTTTCAACCAGGCTTTCAGGGACGATATCTTTTTCTTTCATCCATTGGGCAAAACGCCCCCATTCGGACGGTGTAAGCGGCTTTGGCTCTCCCTCAGCAGGCTTATTAAGCCATGCGGTAAGGAGTAATACTGCCTGTGTTCTCGGGCTTAGGCTCATGTCAGTCTCCAGAAGTGGTCTTCGCGAGGGCAAGGGGCCATACCGGTCCGCTGCCGGCCTGCAACAGCAACGCCGCCGTTACGGCCATGGTCCAAGTGGAATCGACCATATCATCCACGAGGAGTACGGGGTGTTCCGGAACGGCTTCTTCCACGGCAAAGACGCCATCCAGATTGCGGCATTGGTAAAACCGGTTCTGCTGCATCTTCTGTGGACCATTGTCGCGTATCTTGACAATGACAGGCAAAAAAGGCAACCCCAAGCGCGAGGCCAGGCGTTGGCAAAAGTCCGGCACAAGACCTGGATGCAGACGGGAAGGGACGCATGTTATCCACACCGGGGCCGGCAGCGGTTTCCATCTCAACTGAATCATATCCGCGGTCGCTTCCACCAGTTCCTCTCTGAAACGGCCTGAACGCTTATCCTCCGCCACCATCCGTCCCCATCCGGCATCGCCCCAACGCGACAGGATCCGGCCTGTTTCCGCGCGCAGGGCTACCGGAAAGTTTCCACTGAATCTGTACAGGGGAAATGCATTCTTGCCTGCGGATCTTTTGCAGATGAGGGGGATATCGGCTTGTTTGAGATACAGGATGGCCCTGGCGGCGGTTTCGCTACAAAAAGAATAACTGACAACCGGCCTGCCAAGACAGTTGCCGCACTTGCCGCATGGCCGGGACTCCGCATCATCCAGGGCCCGCGCCAAATACGTCATCAAACATTCCCGGGTGTCAATATACTGTTGGACTTGCCGCCATTCCTTTTCGCGTTGACCGGTTAATCTTTGTATTTTTGTTTGGTCCAGCGCGAATGAGACCGGTGTCCTGACCCAGCGGTTGCCGTCTTTCAGAACAGGCGCGGGGTTTTCCACCGATAGATAACTGAGCGCCTTCTCTATCTGCCCGTAATGCAAATTCACCCGCGGCTCAATTTCGCGTATAGCCAGGCCATCACTTGTCGCAAGAGCGTCCAGGATTGCAGTGACATGAGCCACGTTGGGAAACGCCGCGTTTCGGAAATACTCGTGAATCTCCTCATCTTCCGAACCGGTCATCATGATGCCGAAGGCATGTTCGATGGAACGTCCCGCTCGTCCTACTTGTTGGTAATAGGCTACAACGGATCCCGGCGCCTGGTAATGGATGACAAATCCCAGATCCGGTTTGTCATATCCCATGCCCAGGGCGGTGGTTGCGACAAGGACCTTGATGTGATTGTTAAGCAACAGTTCTTCCAGGTGCAGCCTGTATTCATGGGAGGAAGGATATTCTTCTGAAACGATGCTGCTGTGGTAGGCGCGGGCCTCAATACCGTTCTGCTGTAGCCATTCCGCCACTTGCTCCGCGTCACGTCTGGTTAAGGTATAAATGATGCCCGTTCCCGGGAGTTGAGGAATGTGCTCTGCGAGCCAAGCCAGACGGGCCGACTGATCGGAAAGTCGCATCGTCTGTAATGCCAGGCTTTCCCGCATCAGGGTGCCGCGCTGGATCACCAAGTCACCCAGTTGTTCTTTAATATCATCAAGCACCCGATTATTCGCCGTGGCCGTAGTTCCCAGCAAAGGCATGTTGACTGGCATGAAGCTGAGTATGCTTGCCAGTCTGCGGTAGTCCGGGCGAAAGTCATGTCCCCAGTCTGAAATGCAGTGAACTTCGTCCACTACCAGCAAACCAATATGCCCCGCAGCCGGCAGCAATACCTGTTGTACAAATTCATCGTTTGCGAGGCGCTCCGGAGACACCAAGATGGCATCGGTCTCATTGTTTTGAATCGCCGCGATCAGGGCGGGCCATTCGTCTCGGTTTGTGGAGTTAATGGTGAGCGCCCGGATAGACAGGGCCTGCGCGGCCCGAATCTGATTGCGCATCAGCGCAAGCAGGGGAGACACAATCAAGGTGGGACCTTTGCCCCGGTCGCGCAAAATGCGTGTGGCGATAAAGTATACGGAGCTTTTACCCCAGCCTGTCCGCTGTACCACGAGAATTTTTCTGTTATGGTTTACAAGATGGTCTATGGCTTCCCATTGACCTTTTCGGAATGTTGCTGCAGGGTTGCCGAGGGCACAGCGCAAAAGGGTCTCTGCATTTTCCCATTCAGTCATACCACTCCTCCGGAATTATCCTTTGTTTTTCTCCGCCTTTTTCATGATGAACAAGTAATTGAAGCCGCGGAGAAAATAATTACCCTCGATGGCGGCCTTGTGGTAGTTCCCCTTGTCGAGTGTGGTGTTGCGCCGGGTGACGGAAATGATATCCACCGGTTCGAAGCGTTCACGAAGCCGCTGGAAGAGTTCAAAGCCGATAGGACAGAAGGGTTTGCCCTTTTGGAAGGAATCGCTTACGTAAAGGGCCATGTGCCGGCCGGGTTTGAGAATGCGTTTAACTTCATCGAGCACTTCTCCCATGGCGGTGTAATAGTCCGCCGTATGGGCGCTTAGTTTGCCGATACAGCGCGGGTCGTCGCTGTAATGAATATGGGTGGAATAGGGCGGGTCCAGAAACACGAAGGCGGCCTTTTCATCCTCCAAGGGCAGTTTACGGGCGTCGCAGTTGAAAATGTCCTTACGGGTGACATTTACATCATAGCCGAGGGCACGGCGTTTGAGTTCCCGGGCCACATCCAGGGTGGTGCCGCTTCCGGCCATGGGATCCACGACAAGCTCGCCGGGTTTCGTATACCTCTGGAGCAGGTTCCACAGGATATAGGCGGGGGTAGCGCCCCGGTAGTTTTTATCGCCCTGCGATTCGTCGCCGTATTGCTGCGAGGGGAAATCCCAGAGGGTTGTGGTCATTAAGGCGGGTTTATGGGCCATAAGTTGTCCTGTCCCTTTGGAGGTTACGTTTCGCCCGATGTTTCAGTGATAATCCGTGTATGCCGGGCTCGGGCATCCGTTATATCTTCATACTGTAAAGTATGATACAATAGGGGGCTGACAGGGGCGCAACAATTCTTTTTCGGGCTGATGGGGTTTTGTCCCCGGGATAAGCGGATGAAGAGTCTTACAGTGAAACTCATGTATCGCATGCGGGTGGCCGACTTCGGTCTGCTTGCATGCGTTGTTGCAGTCGGTTTGGTCGTGGGCTGCGCGCGCTCTACCCTGCCCTTGACCAACCTTACCCTGCCGCTGCCCGCCTCGCCAATTACCATGGAATCGGTCAAGGAAGTTTTTGGAAGTTACCGTGAAGGCAATTTTCAGAACCGTTCGAGGACGGACGCTTTTTTGGGGATGCACCAGAAATTTGTACGCGAATACCCTTTTTCCGAATGGAAGGGTATAGACTGGGATACGCTATATGATACGCATGTGCCCCGGGTAGAGGCGGCCTCACAGGCAAAGGACGAATTGGCCTATTACTTGGCGCTGCGTTCTTATCTTTATTCCATCCCCGATGCGGGCGTGAGCATCAGCACGCCCGACGCGTACCGCGACGCGGCTGTCGGCGCCGGCTTCGGCTTTTCGATGCTGCCCCTGGATGACGGACGGGTGGTGGTGGTCCGGGTGGAGCCGGGCTTTTTCGCCGATATGGCCGGGATCGAATGGGGCGCCGAAATCATCGCATGGAATGGGCTTCCCATTGCCGAGGCGCTGGAACAGACGTCGTTGCTTTGGAGCGATGCCCCTCCGGCCACCGATGAATGTCGACGTTTTGAACAGTGCGCCCTGCTCACGCGCGCTCCGGCGGGCACGAAGGCCACTCTGAAGTTTCGGAATCCCGAATCCGACGAGGTGTGGATTACCCAGCTCGAAGCCCGGCGTGATTTCTACCGTTCCCTGGAGGATCTGACGCGGCAGAAAAAGACCATAACGGAATTTGACTCGCCGCTGGAGACCAGGATACTGGATGGTAATATCGGGTACATCCAGATCTATTGCCATGCCGCCACCTTGGCCATGCCCTTTCCCGCACGGGCGTTTCGTAATGCCATGGAGCAGTTTTTGAAAGCGGATGTGGCCGGACTGGTGCTGGATCTGCGGGGGGATGTGGGCGGTCAGGACCAATTGGCGGTAACCTATGCCGGCCATTTTACGAAGCGCCCTCTTTTCTACCGGAACGTGGTCGCCTTTGACTATGACAAGGGCGGTTTCGCGCTCAAAGAGGATGCGTCCATGACCATTGAACCGCGCGCCCCCTATTTCGGCGGGCCGGTCATGGTATTGATTCAGCATACCACCCGTGACAGCGGCCAAGCCCTGGCCGATTCCCTTCATCAGCTGCCCAATGTCGCCCTCATGGGTTTCACGGGCACCGACGGTTCCTGGAGTTTTCCCGGCGGCCAGGTCACCGTACCCGGCGGCCATGTAATCACTTATCCCATTGGCCGCTTCCTGGACAGCACCGACACGATTCGCGTCACGTCCTCGGGAAAGATGGAAAGCCGCGTGAAACCGGATATCCGCGTTCCGCTTACCTTTGAGGCTTATGAATCTTTTTTTAGGGAGGATCGCGACGTGGTGTTGGAACGAGCAATCGCGGAAATCAAGGTACGTGCCGCGGCCAAAATCAAGTAGGCCGACGTTCACGTTTCAGCACTATCCGGCGAGGGCATCACGCCAGTTTTGCAGGCCGCGCAGCATACCTGGGACCGGATTTTCGGGATCCAGTTCGTATTCCATGCAGATGAAGCCCGCAAATCCTACGGCGCGCAGGCCCGCCACCGTTTTTTGAAGGTCCAGGTCGCCTTCGCCGATGGCCGTTTCTCCACTTCCCGCCTTCCAATCCTTCAGGTGCACGGAGATCAGGCGTTTGCCCAACTGTTCGATCACCTCATGGGGGGCTTCGCCCGAACGCAACGCGTGGCCCGTGTCCAGGCAGGCGCCGATGTAAGGATGGCGCCCCCGGACCGCCGCCAGGGTGTCGGCCACCTTGTCATAGCGCGCGTCGGGGCCGTGGTTGTGAATGGCCACCTTCATGTTGAATTCGTCCACCAAGCCTTCGAGATTGTCAAAGGAATCCGGTTCGGGATCGGCGCTCAGGCATTCCGCGCCCAGTTTCTTCGCGAAAGCGAATTTACGTCGGTTCAGGGTCCTATCCGCGCCGAATCCTTCAACGCCATAGGAGGGCACGGTAATTCCTTCCGCGTGTATCCGTTCAAGCACGGCGTCGAGTCCCGGATGTTCCGGGTCCGGCGGGAAATGGACCGCGCAGAACTCCATCAGCGTGCCGCCGAGCGTTATCAATTGCGCCAGTGCGCCCGGCAGATCGAACTTTCGGAAACTGTAGCTTTGCGCACCCACGTTGGCGTAATTGCACATATACAACCTCTTTCCCGTTGGTACTCAGCCCGCCTGTTTCCGCCGCGCCTGATACTCATCCATGAGGCGGGTAAACTTCTCAAACAGGTACCGGCTGTCATGGGGGCCCGGCGAGGCCTCGGGGTGATACTGCACGCTGAAAATCGGCAAGCGCTTGTGAAACATGCCCGAGCAGGTTTTGTCGTTCAGGTGAACGTGACTGAATTCGACCTCCCCGGGATCCAGGGAATCCGTGTCCACGGCGAAGCCGTGGTTTTGCGCCGTGATTTCGACCTTGCCGGTCTGTGTGTGGTACACGGGCTGGTTGCCGCCCCGGTGGCCGAATTTAAGTTTGTAGGTTTTGCCGCCCAGGGCGTGGCCGAGGATCTGGTGGCCCAGGCAGATGCCGAAGATGGGGATTTCCTTTTCGATCAGCACCTGCACTGTGGGATAGACGTAGGGCAGCGCCGCGGGATCGCCCGGGCCGTTGGAGAGGAACACACCATCCGGGTCCAGCGCCAGCACGTCTTCGGGCGCCACGGTGGCAGGCATGACGGTCACCGCGCAGCCTGCTGACTCAAGGAGCCGCAGGATATTGCGCTTGATGCCGTAGTCAATGGCCACCACACGGTACCGGGGGTTTGGCGGCGTTCGCCACTCGTAGGGGGTTTTAACGGACACATCCTTGACAAAATCACTGCCGGCCATGTCCGCACTTGCCCGCGCTCTGGCTACCAGTGCGTCAGCGTCGGCATCCACCGTGGAAATAATGGCCTTCATGGCGCCTTTTGTGCGTAGCAGGCGCGTGATGTGACGGGTGTCCACACCGTCAATGGCGACAACACCGTGGCGTTTCAGGTAGTCCGGCAGGCTGGACGTGGCGCGCCAGTTGCTGGGTTCAAAACAGCACTCGCGCATGACGAAGCCGCGGACGTAGGGCTTGTCGGATTCGACGTCATCCTCGTTGACCCCGTAATTGCCGATATGCGGGCAGGTCATGGTGACGATCTGGCCGGCGTAGGAGGGGTCCGTCAGAATCTCCTGATAACCGCTCATGCTGGTGTTGAACACGAGTTCGCCCGGGGATTCTCCGTCGGCGCCGACGGCGCGACCCCGGAATACACTTCCGTCTTCTATGGCTAATATGGCTGGTTTCATGGGCTTAATCTCTGGGGGGTGTTTCCTATACGGGCGAACTATAGCACAAACAGGCCGGTCATTTCCGGTTTAGAATCGTTTGGGGCATGATGATGCTGTAGGAAAAGGACTATCGCTGTGCTGCGACACCTATTCGGCCGGGGCGCTTTGGCGCAACACGACCGCATAGGGGAGATGGTCGGAAGCGATACGAGTAAGGTCATTGAAAACAATGGTGGAGGAAACGGTTTCAAACATGTCTGCCGCCAGGATATAGTCAATGCGGCGGCGCGGAGCGTTGGACGGCACCGTGCCGGCCGTGTCCTCCGTCCGGTTCATCAGCGTATCTTTGAGTTTCGCCGTGAAGCGCTGTATGGCCGGGGCGGTAAGGTTTTCGTTCATGTCGCCGCCGAGAATGACCGGGTTCTTGCCCATGGCGGCCACAATGGCCTCGGCCTGGGCCAGCCGTTCCTGGCCGTTGAGGCCGAGATGGGTATTCATCAGGTCTATAGCCGTCCCCTGCCATTCCACTGTTACCGTCAGACAGCCCCGGGGCTCGGCGCTGACGGGATTGGGCAGTGCCATATTCCGGTGCTCCAGCACCGGCAGCCGGGTCAGGGTCGCATTACCGTATTCCCCGCCGTCAAAGCGGTAATTGGCTTCAAAGAAAACGGGCATGCCCAGTTTTTCGGAAAACAACGCGGGCAGGTCACGATGGCCGGTGCGGGGCAGGTTGCGGTCTACTTCCTGCAGAAATATCACGTCGGCGTTGATTTCACGCAGGATGCCGGCGATACGGTCCACATCCAGTACTCCGTCCGTTCCCTCGGCATGGTGAATGTTATAGGTGGCCACGGTCAGGGTGTTCTCGGCGACAGCGAAACAGGCCAGGCCGATGACGAGCAAAACAAAGTATGCAAGTTTCACGAGTGATTCTCCTGTGTGGCGGCACGGTGAACGCGCCGGATGTCTTTTATACCACAGTACAGGCGGGGAAAACATGCTACGACTTATGGGATTGATGGGATCCATGGGATTCATACGGCGAGAGAGCACTGCGCCCTAAACCTTGTTACCCCGTCGTTGCTGTCCGGACATTTTGGTTGATCTCTTTTAGCCCACCCGTATGTTGCTACCGTTTGTCAGTGCGGTCTCCCCTTTCTTTATCCGGTGATCCGGGCCCCGCGGTTTGACTCTTTTTCCGGGAGTGTGTCATACTTTTGCCATCAACCCGATTCCCTCCCTCCCGATAGCGGGACGAGTTTATCTCTCGGAACCATAAGGAAGACTAGTATGGCCAAATTACTGGAAGGCAAAGTGCTTGTTGCCCAGGGCGGCGGCCCGACGGCGGTTATCAACCAAAGCGTGGTGGGCGTGGTGCTTGAAGCGCGCCAGTTCCCCCAGGTGACGCATATCTACGGGGCGCTCAATGGCGTCAACGGCGTTATTAACGAGAAATTCGTCGATCTTACCGACGTTTCGAACACCAACCTTGAAGCCGTGGCGAACACGCCCTCCTCTGGGTTGCTGTCCACGCGCGACAAACCGGATGAGGCTTACTGCGCGAAGATATTCGACGTTTGCAAGGCCCATAATATCCACTTCTTCTTTTATTGCGGCGGCAATGACAGTGCCGACACCTGCCGCATCGTGAACCAGCAGGCCGAAGCCGTGGGTTATGACCTGCGCGTCATCCACGTGCCCAAGACCATTGACAACGACCTCAAGGTTACGGACCATTGCCCCGGGTATGGCTCCGCCGCGAAGTTCGTGGCCCAGGCCTTTGCCGGCGCGAACCTGGACAACCGTGCCATCCCGGGCGTGTACATCGCCGTGGTCATGGGCCGGAATGCCGGTTTCCTGACCGCTGCCGCGGCGCTCGGCCGCAAGTATGAAGACGACGGCCCCCATCTTATTTATCTTCCCGAACGGCCTTTCTCCGTGGCGAAATTCACCGAGGACGTTCAGGCGGTTTACCAGAAGTACGGGCGCTGCGTCGTGGCCGTGTCCGAAGGCATCGCGGACGAAAAGGGCGAGGCCATCGCGGCCCAGTTCACCGGCGGCGAGAAGGACTCCCACGGCAACGTGCAGTTGTCCGGCACGGGCGCCCTGGGCGACATGCTTGCCCAGCACATCAAGTCCGTGGCGAAGATCAAACGCGTCCGCGCGGACACGCTCGGCTATCTGCAGCGCAGCTTCCTGGGCTGCGTCAGCGAAGTGGACCAGGCGGAAGCGCGCGCCGTGGGCGAGAAGGCTGTGCGGTATGCTGTCCGCCACGGCCTTGACGGTTCCGTGGCCATGAAGCGCGTAGGCGATTATGCCATTTCCTATTTCCTGACGCCCCTGGAAACGGTGGCGCGCCATACCAAGAACATGCCGGACGAATTTATCAACGAAGCCGGCAACGGCATCACCGAAGAATTCATCCGCTACGGGCGCCCGCTGGTGGGTGTCATGCCCGATTTCCAGCGCCTGGATGCGCCGCTTGTGGAGCGCAACGGTAAGGAATAGTATCTTTTCAGTCGAGTACGTATCCCGTCCCGGGTAACATCACAACGCCCGGGACGGTTTTTCTTTTGAATACAGCGGAGTGTCGTGTTGCTGGAGGCGACTTTTAGTTGTAGGCCGGGCGAAGCGGAACGTTTTGATACACCTGAAAGTCTTTCATGACTTGAATACATGTAAAGACATGGGGTGCTTGAAACAGCGGAGCGTAACCCGCCTTTCTGCGCTGCCGTTACTGGAGGTGAATTGTTCCGAGTGAGGTGGGCTCGCCGGGAGCGATATACGTTTCGGCGACTTCAACGGAGGGACCGGAGGCGACTTTCAGGCGCAGGACAAACTGGCCCGGGGGTATGCTGTCGAAAACGACCTCCCCCTGGGCATTGGTGGTAGATTCGGCGGGCCACCAGGGGCCGTATACCGGGTGGAACAGCATGATTCCGGCGTTTTCTCCGGCCGCGGGTTGTCCGTCAGGCATCTTAAGCACGGCAAAGAGGATTCCCGCCCGCACCATGGTGATCTCGAGTGTTTCACTTATTACGCCAGCGCCCGGCAGCACTTCGAGAAAGTTATTGGGAAACAGGCGCAACTCGGGATCCCAGGCGCGCAGAGCGATCTTTTGCGTGGAGGGGAACCTGATTTCCGCCATTCCTCGGGCATCGGTCAGGGCGCCGGTCGCGATCGGTGTGTCAAAAGCGTTCGGCTCCAGCGTGGCGATGGGCGCCACGCCCGGAACGGGCTCCCCGGAAAGCGACACAACACGCATCTTCGCGGTCATGAATCCCGGATTCTCCGGAACGCGCGGCGTTATGGACGCGGTATTTGGCGTTTCTTGCGGCGCCGCCATGTTGGCGGGTTTGGGCGGCACGGGAGCGGGTTGTTCCCGATCGCGGCAGCTACAACCGGCAAGCGCGACAAGGCAGAGACAGAGGATAAACGAATTCGCCGCCCCAGTACTATGTTGTAGACCACTTTTCATAGCCGATAACGTTGCCTAAAAACCGTTTGAAGCCGTTTCCGCAGTCATGTTCCGTAACCGTTGGTGTTGAACTGGATATTGTGCAGACGCCGATACGCGCCGTCCTTTGCGAGCAGTTCTTCAAGGGTGCCCTGCTCGATAATGCGACCGTCATCCAGGACCAGAATACGGTCTGCGCGCTGTATGGTGGACAGGCGGTGCGCGATCACGATGGTGGTACGTCCCTGTACGAAGTGGTCCAGGGCTTCCTGGATGAGTTGTTCGCTTTCCGAATCCAGGCTTGACGTGGCCTCGTCCAGGATGAGCAGGGCCGGGTCTTTGATGATGGCGCGCGCGATGGCGAGCCGTTGTCGCTGCCCTCCGGACAGGGTGCACCCCGATTCTCCGATGACGGTGTCATACCCTTTGGGAAGATCCTTGATGAACAGGTCGGCGTGCGCGGCGCGTGCGGCGGCCTGGAGGCGTTCTTCGGTGAAGGTCTGCCGGCCGAAAGCGATATTGTCGCGGATGCGCTCCGCGAAGAGGATGGTGTCCTGGGTGACGATGCTGATCTGCTCGCGCAGGCTGGCGAAGGTCGCTCTGCGGATATCCACCCCGTCAATGGATACGGTGCCGCTGGTGGGGTCATAAAAGCGGGGCAACAGTTTTACGAAGGTGCTTTTCCCAGCGCCGCTCGGTCCAACCAGGGCGATCATCTCCCCCTTCTTGATTTCCAGGTTGATGTCGCGCAGCACTTTCCGTTCACCGTCATAAGAAAAGCACACGTTTTCAAAGCGGAGGGTCGAAGCCAGCGGCTGGAGTTCCACGGCGTCGGGCGCCTCCTCTATGTCCGGCTTCATGTCGATGAATTCGAAACAGCGCTGGGCGCTTGCCACGCTGGTCTGGATAAGGTTGTTGACATCGGACATCTTGCGCACGGGATCGAGCATCATGGCCAGCGCGAAATAGATCTGCACAAGATCCCCCGCGTCGAGCAGGCCTGATTCCACACGCCGCCCGCTGAACAGGACAAAGCTGACGATGCCCAGCACAAGAATAAATTCGGTGCTCGGGCCGGTGGCGGCGTGCAGGGTCACCATGCGCAGCAGGAACTTGCGCAAGCGCTGTATCTCGCCGCGCACCCGCCCCACCTCGTAGTCCTCCATGCCGAAGCCCTTGATGATGGCAATACCCTTGATGGTTTCGTTGACGACCGTGGCCATGCCCGCGATCTTCTGCAAGGAGCGGCGCACGCTTGTGCGCATTTTCTTGCCGATGGTAATCAGCGTATACAGCACGAGGGGAAGCACACAGATGCCGATGAGGGTCAGCTGCCAGTCCACGGACAAGGCCACGCTGAGAAAGACAAGCACCTTGATCGGTTCCCGCATTAGCTTGACGAACACGCCCTCGAGGCCGCGGTTGACCATAAAGATGTCATTAGTAAACCGGGCCAGAATTTCGCCCGAGGGATGGGATTCGAAAAAGCCCACGGATTGCCGCATGAGGTTCGCGTACATGGCGCCCCCCAGGTCGGTGGTGATGTTCGCGCCGATGGAACCCGCCAGGTATTCCTGGATAAAACGCGCCACATTCATGACAAAGGCCAGCAGGAGCGCGAAGACGGATGCGACGATGATGGCGCGCATGCGGTCCGCGCGCATGGCCAGCGCCAGGCCGCGCACCCTGCCCGGCAGCCCGTCCGGCGCCCAGCCGATCACGCCGCGCAGGATCCCGGTATAATGAGCGACATCCGCCGCCAGTGTTTCCGCGGGGTCGTCGGAC
Organism: Candidatus Hydrogenedentota bacterium; assembly: GCA_012730105.1. Taxonomy (GTDB): domain Bacteria; phylum Hydrogenedentota; class Hydrogenedentia; order Hydrogenedentales; family CAITNO01; genus JAAYBJ01. Next base: position 26,295 of record JAAYBJ010000139.1, on the reverse strand, counting down.
GCGTCCGCGACCGGATTTTCGGGCGCCTCGTAGAACGTGATGCGAATGATACTGCCCACGCCGACCAGCATGACGCCGAAAGAAGCGGCTATGAGCAGGGCGAGCAGCAGGGATATGACGAGCCTGGCCTTGTAATGCCAGGCCAGCCGGATAAGCCGGCTATAAATAGTCCACGCGGAATATGCGGGGACAGGGGATAAAACAGGCAGGCCGCCTTCTGTAACGACAGGTTTCGTCATTCTGGGGATGGTCGCTCCGGGATGGTCAGTACCTGTAGTCTACCATAGCCGCGCGGGAACGCGCAAAAGGGCGTAAAAACGGGGGTGCGTGGATAAGCGGGGTACTGATTTCTCAGATTGCCCGAAAAAAGGTGTTGTACCTAGTGAATGTTGGTGGTCAAGGCGTCTGCCTGGACAGAGATCAGGTACAGGACAAAGGAGAGGGGCGTGGCCGGGTTTATCGGTGCCATCCTCAAAAAAACTGGAATTACATAAATCCTACATCCCGCGCGGAGCAGCTAAGGGCGGTTATGGGCTTCATGCTATAATGCTCCCCTGTCTGGGCGCGTCTTTTCTCGTTATTTAAAGGAGGTGCGTCCTTTTCCCGGGGAGAGGCGTGTGATCGAGCAACATACATTTCATCCTACCGACGGTCAGCCGGTGTCCGCCTGGCTGGCGGCGCTTGCGTCTCCTGAGGGACGTGCAGTACTTCGCGGCACCTATGGCGACGACCAGAGCCTGCTTGAGCAGCGGGCCGCTTTGGCGTGCCGGGCGCTAAAGTCGTTTCAGTATCGCTTCGGCAACCTGCCGGTGCGTGTGTTTCGCGCGCCGGGCCGGATCAACCTGCGCGGCATGCACGTGGACACCCACGGCGGGTACTTGAACCTGATGACCCACCAGCGCGAGGTGCTGCTGGTTGTCGCCCCTTCGGAAAATGATATCAACGTGCTGGCCAATGTCAATCCTGTTTTCAAAGAAACATCTTTCGCGGTGGGACAGGAGTGCGGACCAGCGACGGCCGGGGAAGGCTGGTTTGAATTTATTTCGCAGCCCTCGCTACGGGATAGGGTGAATCGGCGCCGGGCGACGGCCGGGCACGGCTGGGCCAATTATTGTGTTGGTGCGGCGCTTTGTGTCGGGTTCGCGTTTCCGGGGCGCCGCATTCCTGCGCTGAAGGTGATGGTGGACAGCGACCTGCCCGGGGGCGCGGCGCTGAGTTCCTCGGCGTCGCTGAGCATTGCGGCTTTGCAGGCCTATGCGGGATACGGGGGCGCTGCAATGTCGCTTGAACAACTGGTGGGCGCGGAACAGGATGTGGAGTGGTATGCCGGGGCACGGGTGGGCATGAGCGACCAGGCCGCCATTCTCATGGGCCGCCCGGGGCAGTTGCTGCACCTGGCCCTGTTTGCCGAAGATTTCCGTTTGGACGGCGCCCGGTATCAGCCTTTCCCGGATGATCTTTCCCTGCTTGTCATCAACTCCCACACCGCACGCAACCTCAGCGGCGCGGAGCGCGTCCAGTATTCCCTGAACCGCTTTGCCTATTCCATGGCGCTTACCGTTTTGCGGGCCGAACTGCTTCGTGCGGGGTGGGGTGCCGGAGAGGTGCGCCGCTTTGACCGGCTGTCGCGGCTGACGCCGGAAGCGCTGGGCGGGCCTTCCCGCATCTACCGGCTGCTCCTGGGCGTGCCGGAATGGATCAATTTGGACGACCTGCGGCGGCGATACGCCCCGCCCAATCTGGACGAAGCATACGTGCGGTATTTTGACGGCCTTCCCCAGGAAGAGCAGCCGACGGAAATACCCCTGCGGGGGCCGCTCCTGTTCGGGATCGCCGAATCCGAGCGGGCGCGCCGTTTCCCGAAATTGCTGGAGCGCGGGGACTACGAGCAGGCCGGGGTATTGATGAACACGGGCCATGACGGCGACCGGGTGGTCGGTCGCGACGGCAAACCTTACGGCATGGAGATCGGTGATGCGGCGTTGGACGCATTGGCCCGCGAGCAACTCCCCCTGGCGTTGTGTCCGGGCAGGTACGGCGCCAGCAGCCCGGCCCTGGACGCGCTGGCGGATGCCGCGTGCACGGCCGGCGCCCTGGGCGCATCCCTGACCGGCGCGGGCATTGCCGGCGCGGTGCTGGCCTTGTGCCGCGCCGGGGATGCGGAACAGGTTTCCCTCGGCGTGCTTCGCTGTCTTAAAAGTCCCGCTTATGCCCGGCTTGTCGGCTGGCGCGTGCCCCCGTCGGCTGCCGAACTGGAAGCGTCCGTTGTGGCCAATCATGCCGTGGCCGGTGCGGGAGAACTGGTGCTGGCCTAAGACTGTTTGAACTTAAGGTTTAATATGCGTATCTTGTAGGCCTGCGAGGCGTTGAAATCTTACCGGTCTAGCGGGTTAATGCTTGAAAAGGAAAGTAATACATCATGCTTACTGATAACATCTTGAATCTGATCGGCAACACGCCCTTGATCCATTTAAAAGGGTACCCGGTGTATGCCAAGGCTGAATTTCTGAATCCCGGCGGCAGCATCAAGGACCGGGTGGCCCTATCCATGTTTGAAGGCGCCGAGGCGCGGGGAGCGCTGAAACCCGACTCCATCATCGTGGAACCCACCTCCGGCAACACAGGCATCGGTATCGCGCTGGTCGGGCGCATGAAAGGATACCAGGTGCACATTGTCATGCCGGAAAACATGAGTGAGGAACGCAAAAAGCTGATTCGCGCGCTTGGTGCGGAGTTAACGCTTACGCCCGCCGAGGAAAGTATTGCCGGGTCGGTGGCGAAAGTCCGGGAAATGCAGGAAGCGGATCCGCGCGTCTTTGTGCTTCAGCAGTTCGAGAATCCCGACAATCCCCGGGTGCATTATGAAGAAACCGCCCGGGAACTCTGGCGGCAGATCGACGGCGACATTGCCTGCTTTGTGGCGGGCGTCGGCAGCGGCGGCACCCTCCAGGGCGTGGGCAAGTTTCTTAAGGAACACAAACCGGGCGTAAAGGTGATCGCCGTGGAACCCAAGAATGTGTCCGCTTTGCTGGGACACGAACCCGGGCTGCACCAGATCCAGGGCATCGGCGACGGATTCATCCCGGCGGTATTGGATGTGTCCCTGGTGGACGACGTCATCGAGGTGACCGACGACGACGCCATTCAGACCACACGGGACCTGGGCGCCCAGTACGGCCTGCTGGTTGGCATTTCTTCCGGGGCGAATATCTGGGCGGCGAAGAAAATTTGTGAGCGGATCAAAGGCAACATCACAACGGTCCTGCCGGACCGCGCGGAGCGCTATTTCAGCACTTCTCTGATGTGAATGTATTCCACGGGTTGTATTGCTCCGGGCAGGAGAGGAAAACTATGCTTCCTTCCCTGCCCGGTTTCACGTTCATGGTTTCTGCCGCCTACTCGGCCGCAACGGGTGCCCAGCAGCGCGCGTACAAGGCCGCCGTCTGCCCTTGTAGCAGGACGAGTTTTGCCGCCGCCGAGGCGTCTCCGGCCGCATGCTGAATCATGAGCCTGCCTTCTTCAAAACACAGTTCATCATGCTGCGGCAACACCTCCCGCAGCAGGAAATGGGTGTAGCGCACCAGCCGGTAGGGGCCATAGGCGCGCTGGATGTCGCCCGCCGGACATTCCACCGCCACGGAACGCAAGTCCTTGACAGCGGCGATGAGGTCGGCCAGATCCGCAGTCGGGGAGAAACAGAGGGTGAAATACCGGCCGAAGCCCTCGCTGCGTTCAACGCCGTGGGTGTCGCTGATGCCGCATACGGGGATACGCCGTCCCCTGGCGCGTTCCTCTTCGTAACGAGCGATCTGCAGCCCGTTGATGTCGTTCTTGAGGATGCCTTCGCGGCTGTCGCCGCTGATCAGTTCCAGGCAGTCGAAGACGCCCGTTTCAAAAAAATGGTTTAGCAGGCCTTCTTCCACATTGTTGCGGTTACCGGTAACCCAGTAGGGATGGGCGAGCATGGCAAGTCCGCCCCGTTCATGGATCCGGTCCACGACCCACTTGCAGGCGGCGTAGCGGAAACGGTTGACTTCAGGCGGTGTCGGCGGCAGTGATTCCATGAGCGCGGCTACCTGTTCGCGATAGGCGGCCTCATCCTCTTTGTATAATTCGGTAACGCCGGCGTTCCCGCCGAAATTCACAATGTGCACGGGATTGTCCGGAGAATGCACCTCCTCGCCGGGATAGATGCGCAGGTCCACGGGCAGCCCGGCGAAGGCGTCCCGCGCCTCGATGGAAGCAGGATAATAGCGATGATCCGTCAGCGCCATGAAATGAAGGCCGGCGCGGCGGCAGGCGCCCGCCACATAGGCCGGCGATTCCACACCGTCGGAACGGTTGCTGTGCATGTGGAAGTCCCCCTTGTACGGACGCAGCGTGTACAAGTCTTCGGCGACGGAATACACGCGGAAATCACCTACGGTGTGCTTTTTATCGCCGCAGGTCGCCTCTATGATGAGCGAATGCTCCTGCTCGCCTTCAAAGAATGCCGTGATCCGCATCCGGCCGTTTTCCGGGACGAGCGTTATTTTTTTTCCGGCCTCCCAGCCGCCCTGGTTCGGCAGCGAAAGCATGGGTGTATAGGTGAGTTCATAGCTGCAGCCTTCCTTGAACTGCACATGGCTGTGCAAGGGCACGATTTCCACGGTGGATTCCCGGTTCGCGGGTACTACCCGGGGCAGCACCTCGAAGTAGCGGTTTTCCGGGCGGATCAGGGCGCCGCTGGACAGCCTGGGGCAGTTAAGCGGTCCGGCCATGGCTGAAATGGATGCGGTCAACAGAAACAAAGCCAGCAAGAACGTGGATTTTTTCATTGTCATCTTCCTCTTTGTTTTACATGGAGACAAGTAGACGCTTGTTGGGCGTTGTTGATTTGTCTGAGTGTAACACGCTGACTGCTTAACAATACAAGTCGCCGGCAAGGGTTGGTGATAGGCCGACGGATCGGTCGGATCGGACAGATCGGTTTCTTCTGCCCCGTCCAATCCTGTACGATAAGAATACAAAAAGGCCGCCAGTCGTTTCGACTGACGGCCTTTGAATTGTTTAGCGGTCTTGTCTTAGTACATGTCGCCCATGCCGCCTCCGGGAGGGCCCGCCGGGGCCTTCTCGGGTTCGGGAATATCAGCGATCAGCACTTCGGTGGTCAGCAACAGCGCCGCAATGCTCGCGGCATTCTGCAGGGCGGTACGGGTCACCTTGGTCGGGTCGAGTACGCCGGCCTTGAAGAGGTCTTCGTATTCGCCGGACTCGGCGTTGTAGCCCACATTGCCCTTCTTGGCGCGGACGTTCTGCACGACCGTGGCGCCTTCGTCGCCGGCGTTGGCGGCCAGCTGGCGGAGGGGCTCTTCCAGGGCGCGTTTCACGATTGCGGCGCCTACTTTTTCATCGCCCGCCAGGTCGAGTTCATCGACGACGTCCTGGCAGCGCAGCAGTGCGACACCGCCGCCCGCGACAATGCCTTCTTCCACGGCGGCGCGGGTGGCATGCAGCGCGTCTTCCACGCGGGCCTTCTTTTCCTTCATTTCAATTTCGGTGGCGGCGCCGACATTGATGACGGCAACACCGCCGGCCAGCTTGGCCAGGCGTTCCTGCAGTTTCTCACGGTCGTAGTCGCTGCTGGTCTCTTCGATCTGCTTGCGAATCAGGTTGATGCGGCCCATGATGTCCGCGCTCGCGCCGGCGCCTTCCACGATCGTCGTGGTGTCTTTGTCGATGACAATGCGCTTGGCGCGACCGAGGTCGCTCAACTCAACGCCTTCCAGCGAACGGCCGAGGTCTTCCGTGATGCACAGGCCGCCGGTCAGGATGGCGATGTCTTCAAGCATGGCCTTGCGGCGGTCACCGAAGCCGGGCGCCTTGACCGCAACCGCCTGGAAGGTGCCGCGGATCTTGTTGACCACCAGCGTGGCCAGCGCCTCGCCTTCCACGTCCTCGGCGATGACGAGCAGGGGCTTGCCGCTCTTGGCGATATTTTCAAGCAGCGGAAGCAGGTCTTTCAGCGAGGAGATCTTCTTTTCGTAAATCAGGATGTACGCGTCTTCAAGGATGGCGGACATGCTTTCGGAATCCGTCACGAAGTAGGGGGACAGGTAGCCCTTGTCGAACTGCATGCCTTCCACGACTTCGAGCGTGGTCTCGATGCTCTTGGCTTCTTCGACGGTAATGGTGCCGTCATTGCCGACCTTTTCCATGGCTTCGGCGATGATGTCGCCGATTTCCATGTCGCTGTTCGCGCTGATGGACGCCACGTTGCGGATAACGTCCTTCTCATTGCGGACCTGCTTGCTCATGGAGGCCAGTTTACCGATCACTTTGTCCACGGCCAGATCGATACCGCGTTTGAGCGCCATCGGGTTGGCGCCGGCGGTCACGTTGCGCAGACCTTCGCGGAAGATCGCTTCGGCCAGCACGGTCGCCGTGGTGGTGCCGTCGCCGGCCACATCGGAAGTCTTCGAAGCGACTTCCTTCACCATCTGGGCGCCCATGTTTTCATACTTGTCTTCCAGTTCGATTTCCTTGGCGACGCTGACGCCGTCCTTGGTTACCGTGGGAGCGCCCCATTTCTTGTCCAGGACCACATTTCGGCCCTTGGGACCCAAGGTCGCCTTCACGGCCTTGCTCAGTTGCACAACGCCGTCTAATATTTTGCGGCGCGCACTTTCACCAAATTCCAGTTGCTTGGGCATAACAAACTTCCTCCACGTTGAGGTTGTCGCTTGGGGTTAATGAATTACTCGATTACGGCCAGCACGTCATCTTCACGCATGATGATGTGCTCGATACCGTCAATCTTGACTTCCGTGCCGGCATATTTGCCCATGAGGATCCGGTCGCCGACCTTCACCTCGGGCGCAATGCGCTTGCCTGCTTCATCCAGACGGCCTGGGCCGACGGCGATTACTTTGCCTTCCTGGGGCTTTTCCTTGGCCGTATCCGGAATGATGATCCCGCCCCGGACTGTCTCGCTGGGCTCTTCACGCTTGACAAGAATACGGTCTGCAAGGGGACGCACTTTCATGGTGTGTACTCCTTCTGTTACCATTTGTTGAGTTAATGAACCATAGTGTTAAAGGAAACCCGCACGCACGGTGCGCCGGGCGACAACGCAGGGCATGGCGCTCGATTTGTTAGCACTCACCCTGTGTGAGTGATAATAACACACGAAAATGCGCCGTGTCAAGTCTTTTTTTTCACCGCAGACCAGGCACGGAAAAACACCGTAAAGACAGGGTTTCCCCGCATCAGACGAGCGGACCGGCGAAGTTGCCAGCCCGCCGCTGCACGGAGAATAAACATAGGATGAATCTATTTCGTCGGAAGGGCTTTACCATGGGGTCAGTGTATTCTTTACCCTTGATGCCGTGCATGCTTTTGCTGTCATTGGCGCTGTCCGGCAAGGCGTTTGCCGCGCCCCTGCCGGCGGCCTTGACTCTTGAAAAGGCGTCTCAGGAAACGAATGTGGACTGGAAGCTCCGCCGGGCTGAAATGCTGCAAACCCTGTTGCACTGGCAATACGGAACGGTACCGCCCGTGCCGCCGGTCAAGGTTCTGGAACAGTCCCGGGAAGAACTTGTATTGCCGGATAGCGGGCTGCAGGCGGTAAAGATTTCCGCCACACTGGCCTTCGGCCCCGGAGAAACCCTAAAGATGCAGGCCGGTTGCTGGTTGCCGAAGATGTCGGCCGGCCCTTGTCCCGTGGTGCTGGCCATCGAGCCGGTCTGGTGGGAAGACCCGTTTTTAAAAAACGGCGTGGTGCAGCGCGTCCTCCGTCGCGGTTGCGCTTTTGCCGGGTTTGACCACAATGCTTTGGCGAGTTATGAAGACCCGGCGCTACGCGCTGCCCCGGACGCCTACCCAGGCTATGACTGGGGCACGGTTGCCGTGGCCGCCTGGGGATGTTCCGTCACTTTAAACTGGCTTGAAACGTTGCCGGAAGTCCGGGCGGAACGGGTGGCGGTCTGGGGGCATTCCCGCCGCGGCAAGTCGGCCCTGCTTGCCGGGGCGATGGATGCCCGTTTCGCCGCGGTGTTTCCCCACATGTCGGGCATGGGCGGCAGCGCCCTGTACCGGGTGCGCGGCGACGGGGCGCAGCGGCTGAACCAGTTACTGGAACGGTATTGGCTGCATGAACGCATTTTTACCTTTGACGGTCGTGAAGACGAACTGCCTTTCGACCAGCACTGGCTGCATGCCCTTGTGGCGCCCCGCCCTCTGTATATCCATGCGGGATTAAAAGACGCCTGGGGTAATCCGGATGGCGAACGTGCTGCTGTGGAGGCCGCCCTGCCGGCCTACAAGCGCTTCGGTTGCGCGCACAATCTGCAACTCGCCCTTGTGGACGCCGATCACGTGGATCCGAACGGGCCGGAAGGCGGTCCCTCCTGGGATGCGGCACTGGATTTTTTTCACAGCCACATGCACGGCACCGCCCCCGTCATGACGACGACGCTGGTGGGCGTTTCCTACTTTGCCGGATGGTGGGAACCCCTGCCGAACAAGTGGCACGATGCGGACGGGAATGACTGGCGGCCCCGCTTCCCGGGGCGGGTGCCCCTCCTGGGCGCCTACAACACGCAGGAAACGGTGAACCAGGAGATTGTTGCGGCGGCGGGATACGGCGTGGACTTCTTTTCCATTCTCTGGTACTACAATCCGCCGGACGCCGAGCGCGAGCCCAATGCCCGTTTCCTGAGCCGGGGGCTTGAATGTTTCATGGCATCCCCCGAGGCGCATCGCATGAAATTCATGATCGAATTCTGCAACCATCCGCCATACGAGGTGACGACGGACGAGGAATGGGAGGCGTGCATTGCCTTGTGGACCCGTTGCATGGAACATCCGAGTTACCTTCGGGTGAACGGCAGGCCCGTGTTCAAAGTCCATGGCGCCCGGTATTTCGTGGCACAGAACGGGAATGACCTCGCGCGATGCCGCGCCCGGCTGGATGCTCTTCGCGAGGCGGCCCGCAAAAAGGGGCTTGGTGAATTGATCATTGGAGGCGGCGTAGGCGCCCACGAAGCCGTTGGTCCCGACCACAATGCCGCTCAACTTTTCGATTTCACGGGCACCTACATGGATGTGCCTCCGCTGGAAAAGGAGGAGAAGGACTATCCCTATTGGAACCTGGCGGACTTTCTTCGCGAGGGGCGTTTACAGCATGTAAATGACGCAATCCCATATATGCCTGTTATCGGAGCGGGCTGGGCACCCCATCCCTGGCCGGACACGCGGGCGTGCTTCTCCCTGCCCAACGACCGGGAATGGGAGACCACCCTGAGACAGGCGGCGGCGGATCTTGCCGTGCATGAAGGTCTCGGCCTGCCGGGCATCAAGGCGCTCACCATTTACGCGTGGAATGAGTTCGGGGAAGGGGGCTTTATCGCGCCTACGAAGGGTTGGGGGCTGCGTCGGTTGAAGGCTATACGAAAAGTGTTCGGCGGTTAAATCGAGTAATCCACCTGCCTGGGGCTTTCCTGTTCGGCCTGCTGTCGGGCCAGTTCAGCCAGGGTAATCCCGTTCAGGTAATCATAGAGCACCTTGTTCGCGCCCGCGTATACCTTGCGCAGCACGCATACCGAGGGATTGGCGTGGCAATAGGGAACATCATCGCATTCGGCGATGACAATGGGTCCTTCCACGGCCTCCAAAATCTGTGCCAGGGTGATGGATTCCGCTTCGCACGCCAGCACGAACCTGCCCCGGGCTCCCCGTATGGAAGACACCAGTTTTGCCGTACGCAGGCGCGCCAGGATCTGTTCCAGGTACGCGGCGGGCAGGTATTGGTTTTCCGCGATTACGCGGCCCGTGGCGCCCTCGGGGTTGCGCGCCAGCTCAACCATGGCGCGCAGACCGTATCGTGCTCGTGTGGAAAGTTTCATGGTAGTGTCATCATACCGGATTTAACACCGGGCGCGCAAGAGGACCGCAAGGGCCTCCCCCCCCCGGGTTTCCGAGGCCTTTCCTTTCACGGGACGGTCTGTTGTATAGTATTAGGAAACAATCCCCGAAGCGGAGGAAGCGGAATGCGTGGAACGCAAAACACAATGACCGGCGTGCTTGGCGCGTGGATGGTGCACCTGTTCACGGCGTCGGGGGCGGTTTTCGGCCTGTTGGCCATTCGCGCAACTTCCGAAGGGCATTTCGTGGCGGCGCTGGGGTGGATGATGGTCACGGCGGCCATAGACGGGGTGGACGGCGCCCTGGCCCGGTGGCGCAAAGTCAAGTTCTTTCTCCCCCACTTTGACGGGGCATTGCTGGACAATATGGTGGATTATTTCACCTACGTCCTTGTGCCGGCCTATTTCCTGTTATATGCGGATCTTTTACCCGGGCCCTGGCGTCTGCCGCTGGCGGTGATTATGGTGCTCGCGTCGGCGTACCAATTCTGCCGGGATGACGCGAAAACACCGGACCACGCCTTTACGGGTTTCCCGTCCTATTGGAATGTGGCCGTTTTTTACCTTTTCATGCTGGGTTGTCCCGGCCCGGTGAACGCCCTGGTGCTGCTGGTGTGCGCCGCGGGGGTGTTTGTCCGTATCCGGTATCTTTACCCGAGCCGGACACGGTTCCTTCGTCCGCTCAACCTGGCGCTGGGTTGCATTTGGGCCGGCCTTTCGATTGCCGCGCTGGCACGCTATCCCGAGGGGCACCGGTTGCTGTTACTGCTGTCCTTGTTTTATCTTGTATATTATATCGCGATCAGCCTGTGGCTGACGCTTCGGAAACAATCCACGTCCCCTGATGGTGAAACAAAGCCGGATAGTCCGCCTGCGTCCGGATAGAGTCGATTCGACATGTCCATGCACAAAACAAAACGCGAAGCCGTGGAAACGCAGCGATACCGGGTGGTCCTGTTCGGCAGCGAGGCCGAGACGCTGGCGCCGGTTATCAAGCGCCATAAGAACCTGATCCTTGCCGACAAAGCGCCAGACGTGGTCGTGTGTTACGGCGGCGACGGCACGCTGCTCGCCGCGGAATTGCGCTGGCCGGGTGTTCCCAAGGTGCCCATCCTGAACAGTCGCCGGGGCCACCGCTGCATTCCGAAATCGCCGCGCGAAGTGATTGCCGCGCTGGCAGGCGACGACCTGGTGCACACCCGCTATACCAAGCTGGAGTGCGCGGTTTTCGCGTCCAGGCGCCGCTGTGAGCCTGATTTCCTATTGACGTGCCTCAATGAAGCTAACGTGCACATGGGGCGCATCAACAGCGCCGTGCGCTTCAAACTCTGGATTAACGATATTCCTTTTGAAAGCGGTGTTGAAGTGGTGAGTGATGGTTTCATCGCCTGCACCCCTTTTGGCAGTTACGCCTATTTCAAGGCCATCACTAAGGGCATTTTCAAACAGGGGATCGGGCTTGCGTTCAAGGCGACCACGCATCCTGTCAACCATCTTATCGTGCCGGAACAGGACGAGGTGCGGTTTCAGATCACCCGGGGGCCGGCCACGCTGGCTTTTGATAATTCAACCGAATACCTCAGCCTGGACCGCGGCGATTGCATCACCGTGCGCAGGCATCCGCAAAGCGCACACATATTGACTTGTGAAGCGGTAACCGCCCTGGACGAGCCCTTTTAATGTGTTTCGGACGGATTCAGCAGGCGTTAAACGGGGACAAATCCCTTATACGGAGAGACATGTATGACTGAAAAATATCACCGGCCGACCTGGGACGAATATTTTATGGAAGTGACGAACGCCATAGCCAAGCGCGCCACGTGCAACCGTGGAAGAAGCGGCTGTGTCATCGCCCGTGACCGCACGCTGCTGGTGACCGGCTACGTGGGATCGCCCAAGGGCTTTCCCCATTGCGATGACGTGGGCCACCAGATGAAGAAGATGCTGCACGGCGACGGCACCGTTACGGAGCACTGTGTGCGCACAGTGCACGCGGAGCAGAACGCCATCGCCCAGGCGGCCCGGCTCGGCGTCAGCATCGACGGCGGCACCCTCTATTGCCGCATGACGCCCTGCCGCGTGTGCGCCATGCTGATCATCAATTGCGGCATTGTCCGCGTGGTATGTGAGCGCCGGTATCATGACGGCGCGGAATCGGAAGAAATGTTCCGGCAGGGCGGCGTCCAGTTGGAATATATCCACAACGAAATGCAGGAATACGAGTAGCCGCTTCGCAAAGCGCCTTGTCACGGGGTAGGCGCATCAATATCAGGATAATCGCCGGCAGATGACGGTCAGGGGGTTGTGGCGCTGTTTGCGGGCCTTTGGTCCGGGAGCACGCATCCCTCAATGATCGTCTTAGACCCTTATCGTATCGCCTCACGGCCGCCGGTTGCGGCCGGTATGCCGGGCGGATGCATCATGAGAAGGAACAGTGCATGACCTTGGAAAACTCACAGCCAGATCACTACTGGCATGCCATGCCGGTTCAGGAAATGTTCCGGGAGCTGGATGCCGCTGAGACGGGGCTGGATACCGCGGGCGCGGCGGAACGGCTGGCGCGTTGGGGGGCCAATGCCCTGGTGGTGAAGCAGGGCGAATCCTTGTTCAGCATGGTGTTGCGACAACTGCGTCACCCGCTGATTTACCTGTTGGCCGGCGCGGCCTTGATTTCCATTCTCGCCGGTCACACGGTGGATGCCGCCGTCATCGCCTGCGTTGTGGCCATGAATACGATCATGGGAACAGTGCAGGAACTCAAGGCCGGACGGGCCATGGACGCGCTGCACAAACTGGCGGCGCCCCATGCGCGCGTGTTGCGCGGCGGCGAACCGGCCATGATAACGGCGGGCGAGGTTGTTCCCGGGGATATCCTGCTGCTCGAGACCGGCGACCGCATCGCCGCGGACGCCAGGATTCTGGACAGCACCGAGCTGCGCCTGGACGAATCCGCCCTTACCGGGGAAAGTGAGCCCGTGGAAAAAAATCCGGGCGAGACGGAGAAAGACCGTCCCATGGCGGATCGCGGGAATATGGTCTGGATGTCCACGGCTGTAACGGCGGGCCGGGGCCGGGCCATGGTGGTTGCCACCGGCATGGATACGGCGCTCGGTAAAATTGCGGGACAGGTGCAGCAGGCCGGCGACGATGAGACCCCGCTGCAGGCGCGGCTGGCCCGGCTCAGCACCCTGCTGGGCATGGGCGGCTTGGGCCTTTCCGGCGTGGTGTTCCTTCTTGGGCTGCTGCGGGGATACGGGTGGCTGGACATGGTGTTTTACGCCCTGGCCACAGCGGTTTCGGCCATACCTGAGGGGCTGCCGGCCGTGATCAGCGTAACGCTGGCCCTTGGCGTACAGCGCATGACCCGGCGCAATGCCATTATCCGGAGCCTGCCCGCCGTGGAAACGCTCGGTTCCACCACCGTAATCTGTTCCGACAAGACCGGCACCATCACGCGCAATGAAATGACCGCGACCTGCCTGTGGACCCTGGACGCGTCCGCGGAATTGACGGGTGGCGGCTATACGCCCGAGGGTGAAATACACGTCAACAATGAGGGTGCCGCCAAGGAATCGTTGCCGGAGCCGGCACGGCTCCTGCTGCGCATCGGCGTGCTGAATAACAACGCCCGTCTCCTGTCCGGCGAAGACGGAACCTGGCAGTTAAACGGCACGCCCACGGAAGGGGCGATCCTGGTTGCCGCGCGCAAAGCCGGCCTGAACGAAGAACAGGAACAAGAACGATTTCCCCGACTGGCGGAGATTCCCTTTTCAAGCAAGTATAAATACATGGCCACGCTCCATCGGCGGGAGTCGGGAGACGGCGCCTCCCTGTATGTCAAGGGCGCTCCCGACCGGATGCTTTCCTTTGCCAGTCATGTACTGTCGAAGGACGGACCCGTTCCGCTGGATGACGCGCATCGCCGGAAAATAGAAGAAGCCATCGCGGCCTATGGCGGCCGGGCGTTACGCCTGGTTGCCGCCGCGTTCAAGAGTCAGCCGGGCCAGGAGACTTCGCTGGATCGCGACAGGTGTGAAAACGGCCTCACCTTTGTCGGCTTCTGGGGCATCCTGGACCCGCCGCGCCCGGAGGTTGTGGATGCCATTCGCGACGCGCAGGACGCGGGCATACGCATCGTAATGATCACGGGAGACCATGCCGTCACCGCCGCCGCCATCGCGCGCGATGTGGGTATCTCGCGGACCGTGTCAGAAGCAGTTACCGGGGCGCAGCTGGACGATATGGATGACGAGGCGCTGGCCGGGATCGTGGGCAGGGTGAACGTATTCGCGCGCGTGTCGCCGGAACACAAACTACGCCTGCTGCGCGCGCTCAAGGCAAAGGGGGAGATTGTCGCCATGACGGGCGACGGTGTCAACGATGCGCCGGCTTTGAAAGGCGCAGATATCGGTGTGGCCATGGGAAACACGGGAACGGAAGTAGCCCGGGAGGCCGCCGACATGGTCCTGACCGACGACAACTTCGCCACGATCGTCCATGCCGTTGAGGAAGGGCGCGTCATCTTTTCCAACTTGCAGCGCGTGGTCTTTTTCCTGATGACCACGAATTTCGGCGAAGTGCTTACCCTGTCGCTGGCATTGATGTTCGGGCTGCCCTTGCCGCTGACCGCCATCATGATTCTCTGGATCAACCTGGTGACCGACGGGGTATGCACCATACCGCTGGGCGTGGAGCCGGGTCATTGGAACGTCTTGAAACGGCCGCCACGTCCTGCAAACGCCGGCGTGATTGACGCCCCGCTGCTGCGGCGCATCCTGACCCTGGCCCCGGTCATGGCCGTCGGCACCATAGGCCTCTTCGTATATGAGTTGTATGCCGGCGAAGAACTGCACGCGCAGACCGTGGCTTTTACCACCATCGCCGCGTTTCAATGGTTCCAGGCGCTGAGCGCACGCACTTCCAACGTGTCCGTTTTTTCCGTGGGCCTGTTCAGCAACATCTGGCTGTGGGGCGGTATTCTCCTCGCTGTCCTGTTGCAGGTGCTGGTGGTGCAGACGCCCATGGGCCAGACACTTTTCGGGGTGGTTCCGCTTACCTTTATTGACTGGATTCTTATCAGCGCCGTCGCATCGTCCATTTTTATCGCGGATGAGCTTATGAAAGCGCTGAGAAGGAAACAGGCGGTCGCAACCGGCGCCGTGCAGGAAAATCTGACCGCATAGACCGGGATTGAGAAGGGACGGCCTTCTTGCTTTGTCCCGTTTCACCACCGTATTCTTATGACACACATGAAGGAGCCCTGCCATGAAGAAACTCGATCGTCGCACTTTTCTCGGCGCCGGTTCGGCGCTGACCGCCGCCTCCCTGTTCCAGATTGTTCCGCGCCACGTGCTCGGGGGAACGGCCTACGCCGCGCCGAGTGAAAAACTGAACATTGCCGGCATCGGTGTGGGCGGTATGGGCGCCTCCAACCTGGGCGCGCTGCAGTCGGAAAATATAGTGGCTTTATGCGATGTGGATACCGACTATGCCGCCAACACCTTCAAACAGTATCCGAACGCGGTGGTCTATAAGGATTACCGCATCATGCTGGAGAAACAACAGGACATAGACGCGGTGGTCATCGCCACGCCCGATCACACCCACGCGGTCATCGCCATGGCCGCCATGCGCGCCGGCAAGCATGTCTATTGCCAGAAACCCCTCACCCACACGGTCCACGAGGCGCGCCGGCTCGCGCAGGCCGCCGAGGAAACGGGCGTATGCACCCAGATGGGCATCCAGGGGCATTCCGGCAAGGACGCGCGGCAGGTGTGCGAATGGATCGCGGCGGGCGCCATAGGCGCCGTGCGCGAGGTGATCACCTGGTGCAGCCTGACCTATTATCCCTGGGGGCATGCCAGCTGGAGTTCGTCCCGGGGGACGCGCCCGGAGGAAACGCCGCCCGTGCCCGAAACGCTCGACTGGGATCTCTGGCTTGGCCCGGCGCCACATCGCCCTTATCATTCCTGCTATCATCCGCGCACTTGGCGCAGCTGGCTGGATTTCGGCTGTGGCATGATGGGCGACCGAGGCGCGCACACGCTGGACCCCGTCGTGTGGGCGCTCAACCTGGGCGCGCCGGAAACCGTCGAGGCGAACAGCACCGACCTGAATGATGAGACCCATCCCATCGCGTCCATTGTGCGCTACCAGTTCCCGGCCCGCAACGGCCTGCCCCCGGTGACCGTATCCTGGTACGACGGGCTGGAACCGCCCCGCCACCCGGACGTGGAGAATCCCCGCGACCTGGGCGACGGCGAGGGCGGCGCGCTGTTCCTCGGAGAAACGGGCCTGCTCACCTGCGGCACCTACGGCAACAGCCCGCGCCTGCTGCCCAAGGCGCGCATGGACGCTTTCACCCCGCCCCCGGAAAGCATCGAACGCGTTCCGGATTCCCATGAGATGGACTGGGTGCGCGGCTGTAAGAATGGCACTTCGGCCGGCGCGGCCTTCAACTATTCCGGCCCGCTGACGGAAACGGCGCTCCTGGGCAACATTGCCAAACGTTTCCCGCGCACCATACTGCGTTGGGATGCGGCATCGCTTACGTTTCCGGACAATGTCGAAGCGACAGCACTCATCAATCCCGCATACCGCGAAGGCTGGACACTCTGAACTCTTAAAACCGGAGACACCGTGTTTTTCACGGTCAGCATTCCTCTTCCAGGAAATGTTCGGTCGCGTAGGAAATTGCCCACGCGCCCAGCGGCGCGGTCACGGCAATGCTCAACACCGCCATGGCGAGAATGCTTTCACCCGGCGCTGTGTCTTGGCCGGCCGCTGCCAGCGCTGCCAGCGGCATGGCCCCCACTGCCGCCTGCACGGTTCCCTTGGGAATGCAGGTGGCGCATACGAACAGCCGTTCCCTGGCTGAAAGGGTGCCGCGCAACAGACAGAGCTGCACGCCCAGGCACCGCGCGACAAGGCCGGCACCCAGAAGGAGGAGCCCTGCCATCCCGAGGCGCAGCGCCACCTCCAGGTCGAGCTGCGCGCCGATCATGGTAAAGAGGAGTATCTCGGCGAAAATCCATATCTTGGCGAGTTTGGAGGCCATCTCATGGGCGTAGGGCTCGTAGCGTTCCAGCATGATGAAGCCTATCGCCATGACTGCGGGAAGGGCGGCGAAGGGGAAGTGTCCCCTGGCCAGTTGTTCCACATGGAGCAGGACCAGGGAAATGCCGATGAGCGCCATAGCGCGCCGGGTCGCGCGCGGGTCAAAGCGGGCGAATATCCGGCACAGCGCCAGTCCGGTGATGCATCCGGCCGCAATGCCCGTAAGCATGGACAGGGGGATGGACGCGAGCATGCCGAGCCAGTGGTTCCGGGTTCCCGTATACAGGCCGACCAACACGCCGATAATGACGATGACCAGGGTGTTTTCCAGGGAGGCGGCGGCCAGCACCATGGTTGGCGCGCCCGTGCGTGCGCCGCGTGCGCGGTCGATGCAGGACAACATCATCGGCACAACCACCGCCGGAGAAACGGCACACAGTACCGCGCCCAGGACAACGGCCGCCATGGGGGATAATCCAAGCAGTCGAGGCGCCAGCAAGGCGACAGCAACGCCTTCGAGAAACGCGGGAACGCAGGCCAGGGCCAGGGCGCGGCCACCCACACGGTTCAGGGTCTGACGATCCAGTTTCAGGCCCGCCCGCAACAGGATGACGACTAGCGCCAGCGGGCGGAGTTCCACCCCGACATCGAACAGGGCAGGCGAGATCATGCCTAGCACATGGGGCCCGAACAAAACACCGACGAGCAGCATGCCCACCAGTCCGGGCAAGCCGCATTTGCGAAACAGCCAGTCCGCTACCAGGGCCGCAAGCAATAATTCGGCAAGGCCAAAGATCATGGTGTTGTTCTTCCCTATCCTTGATGTTGGTCACAAAGAGCACTCGCACGGCCGATCCAATCCCATATGGGGGAGGTGAATCGCTTGGAAGGGCGCCCGCGAACGTACTGTACGAAAAACAGAATGTCTGCATGAATACTTGGGCAGGAGTCATCAGAACCACGCGCGGGCGGAACGGTTAAAGGCGAACCCCATCGCCGCGAGAAACTATATCATTCGCTTATGTCTGCGATCAAAAGAAGGTGGTCCCGCCCGTGGTGTATAATGGTGCCGCGACAGTGGAAGCCGGACGCGCACGCGGTGTGCGCGAATCCACCGGGAGGAACGGCATATGCTTGACAAGTATTTCGGAATCCGCGCGGCGGGGTCCACCCTGCGGCGGGAAGTAACTGGCGGTCTGACCACCTTCGCTACCATGAGCTACATCGTGTTTGTGCAGCCGACCATACTGGCCATGACGGGTATGGATTTCGGTTCCGTGGTGCTGGCGACCTGTATTTCCTCGGCGGGGGCCTGCCTGCTCATGGGATTTCTTGCCAACTATCCCATCGCGCTGGCGCCGGGAATGGGTGAAAACATTCTATTTGCCTATACGGTCTGCGGGACCATGGGATTCTCCTGGCAGTCCGGATTGACGATCGTGCTGTTCTCGGGACTGGTGTTCACCCTGTTGTCCCTGTTCCAGTTTCGTGAAAAGATCATGGACGTTTTTCCCCTGTGTCTGAAAAACGCCATCGGGCCGGCCATAGGCCTGTTCATTGCCTTTATCGGCCTGCAGTGGAGCGGCATCGTGGTGCTCAACAATGCGACCATGGTGTCTCTGGGGGATTTGAAGCATGCCGCGCCCCTGACGGCCATTGCCGGGTTTTTCCTGATCGCCACGCTTATGGCGTACAAGGTTAACGGAGGTATCCTGATCGGCATTCTGTTCACCGCCGGGCTGGGCCTGCTCCTCGGTGTCATTCCCTTGAAGATGCCTGAGTTCAGCTGGTCCACGGAAAGTTTCTTTAATTTGGGCATCCATGAATTGCTTGAGCGCTGGCAGGACGCCCTGTTGGCGATTGCCATTTTCTTTTTCCTGGATCTTTTTGACACGGTGGGCACGCTGGTCGGGGTGAGCAGCCAGGCGGGGCTGATGACGGAAGACGGGAAATTGCCGCGCGCGGGCCGGGCGTTCCTGTCCGACGCGCTAGGCACCTGTATCGGCGCCCTGTGCGGCACCTCGACCGTGACCAGCTACATAGAAAGCGCCGCGGGCGTTGCCGCGGGCGCGCGCACCGGCCTGGCCGCCGTGGTCACGGGGTTATGCTTTTTGGGGGCCATCCTGTTTGCACCGGTGGTCGCGGTGGTCGGCACGAACGTGGGTCCGGCCTATTATCAGGCGTTGGGCATTCAGGGCGCCTTTGTGCCCATGTATCCCGCCGTGGCGCCTGCGCTCATTGCCGTGGGCTTTCTCATGCTTGCGCCCTTGGGAAGAATCAAGTGGGATGATATTACGGAAAGCCTGCCCGCGTTTCTGACCATCGCGATGATGGTGCTCGGATACGGCATTACGGAAGGTATTGCCGCGGGCTGCATCTCTTTTGCGCTCATCAAGACGTTGGC
Source organism: Candidatus Hydrogenedentota bacterium (assembly GCA_012730105.1). Lineage (GTDB taxonomy): Bacteria > Hydrogenedentota > Hydrogenedentia > Hydrogenedentales > CAITNO01 > JAAYBJ01. Next base: position 6,933 of record JAAYBJ010000139.1, on the reverse strand, counting down.
CGGGCGTCGGCAGGAGGTGCACCCTATTATGTACGTGACGGCCCTGGCATTTCTATTGCGGTATGCGTTCTTGAAATAGCGGAACACCGGTTTTCACTTGCAAATGAAACGGGTTCCCGACGCCGCACGTCGGGAACCCGTTCAATTTATACTGATGCTGTATCGGCTTACATGCCGTCGGGGGCGACCTCAACGATCATCCAGCCGGCTTCTTCCTTTTTCAGCTTCAGCTCGACGCTGACCGATCCGGGAGCGCCGGAAAGATCAATGGGATAGACCGTGGCGGTGCCATCCTCATTCATGGTGATTTCCATGTCATCCAGGAAGACTTCGCCGTCATCGGCATAACCGGCATCGATGGCGGCCTGCAGCATTTCACGGCCTTCTTCTTTACCGCCCACTTCCGGGTGATAGAAATCATTAGAGAACGTGCCCATCAGCAGGTCCAGGTCCTTGGTCTCAAGGGCCGTCTTCATGCGGGCCATCGTGTCTTTGATCATGTCTTCATCGGACATCTTGTTGCCCATGGACGCACAGCCAACGATCGTGGCGGCAACCAGGCACAGCATCGTTGCCAAAACTGCTTTCTTCATGCTTCTCTCCTCTTCTATAGGGTTATTCTGAACAAAAGGCCCGCGCCACATTACGCTAATAGGCCATATTTCCCGATACCAAGCGTAGTTTGACCCTTGAATCTATTTTCCGGTTTCAACCCCCAAAAGCGTATACCCAAGATATCCTCGCTTGTTTATGGTTACACACAAACCGCATTTATAATGGTATCAAAAATAACCCCATCAGGTAAATTCATCATCCCCATAGTTATATCCCATTTAAAACAGGCCGCCTTCATCCATCAGATGATCCACCAACACTTTTAACCCGATGCCAATCAGGATGATCCCGCCGAAAATTTCCATGACCGTGCCGAAGCGCCGGCCCAGGAAGCCGCCGAATAGCATTCCTAACACGGTCAGGCCGCCGGTAATGAGGCCGATGACGGCCGCGGCGTACCATACGTTCACGGAGAGCATGGCGAAACTCAACCCGACGGCGAATGCGTCCATGCTGGTGGCCAGGGACAGGGACACCAGGCTCATGCCCCGGGTGGGATCGCTGCGCAGGCGTTCCTCATCGTCCTTGTCCGCCAAGGCATCCTTGATGGCCCGGCCCCCGATAAAGGCCAGCAGGACAAAGGCCACCCAGTGGTCTATGCTTGAGACGAATTCCGCGGCAAAACGACCGGACGCCCAGCCCAGCAGGGGCATCAGTGCCTGAAACAAGCCGAAATGAAAGGACAAGCGGAAGACCTGGCGCGGGGTGGTGGTGCGCAGGCGGATGCTTACGCCAATGGCCACAGCCAGGGCGTCCATGGCCAGGCCTGCAGCCAGACCCGCCAGTAACCAGAAGGGCATGCTATTGACTCCCATATAGACTCAAGATATAATGCCGCAGATTGTACCCGAATCGGAAGCCGTTGACAAAGGCGCGGGAACAGGGCGGGCCGGTAATTGACGGATGCGTTCAACTTTCTGGAACACGACATTTTATGGATACCCTTATACATGCGAATCCGGTGCTGCAGGCGCTAATTGCCACGTTGTTTTCGGCATTGTCCACGTCATTGGGCGCCGCGCCGGTTTTCTTTTTTAAAGAGGTTAACAGGAATCTCCTGGACAGCCTGTTGGGTGCGGCGGCGGGGGTTATGATCGCCGCCAGTTTCTTCTCTTTGATCGTGCCGTCCATCGAAATCAGCGCCAGCCTGGGTTATCCTGCCTGGCTGCCGCCGGCGGTGGGTTTTCTCCTCGGGGGCGGCTGCCTGCTCATGATCGACAAGATTCTGCCTCATCTGCACCCGGGTCTGTCCGGCGTGGATGCCGAAGGGGTGCCTACTTCCTGGCGGCGCAGTACGCTGCTGGTGCTTGCGATTACCCTGCACAATTTCCCGGAGGGGCTGGCGGTGGGTGTCGCTTTCGGCGCCACGGCGGCCGGAATCCCGGGAGCCGGTTTCGCGGGTGCGCTCACTCTGACCCTGGGTATCATGCTCCAGAATTTCCCTGAGGGCACCGCCGTGGCCCTGCCGCTTCGGGGCGAAGGTTTGTCCAAGACAAAGAGTTTTATGCTGGGATCCCTGTCCGGCGCCGTGGAGCCCATCGCCGGAGTTGCGGGCGCGGCGCTTGTCGTGGTGGCGCTGCCGATCCTGCCCTTCGCACTTGCTTTTGCTGCGGGCGCCATGATTTTTGTCGTGGCCGAGGAACTGATTCCGGAGAGTCAGCGCCGGGGCACGGATATCCCCACCGTCGGGCTGTTGTCGGGTTTCGTGTTGATGATGGTCCTGGCCATCGCCTTTGAATGATTGATGGACGGAGTGGACCGAGTGGACTGGGTGGACAGAGTGCAATCGTCCATAACGTCCCTTGCGTCCATATCCCCCCGAATTATGCCTTCCCTGTTGTCCCGCAGCATTTCTTGTATTTTCTGCCGCTACCACAGGGGCAGGGATCGTTTGGCGCGGGTATGGTCCTGCCCGCCGTGCCGGATTCCTGGCGGCGTACCCATTCCATGACGTTCGCGGGGGGACGCCGGTTGCGCAGTTCATTCGCCATGAAGCGCATATAGGGGTCAACGTAGGTAAAGAAGTGCGTATAGGCTTCACACAGGTAATTGAGGCCGGGTTCCCCGTCCGCGGTGTTTAGAAACCGGTGTTTCGGGCATTCCCCCCGGCACGCGAAACGCACGGGACAGGCACGGCACTGCTCCGGCAGGCGGTCCCGCTTGGCTTCACCGAAGGCCCTCTGTTGCGGTGAACGCGCCATGTCGATGAGCGGTGTTTCCAGGAGGTTTCCCAGCAGGTGGGCGGGGTAGACGAAATGGTCGCAGGAATAGAGGTCGCCGTTGTATTCCAGCACCATGGCGTCGCCGCAGCAGTCGCGGAAAAAGCAGAGGCTGGGTTCATAGCCCATCCAGGCCTCCAGCGCGGTGTCGAACAACTGCACAAACACGGTGCCGACATCCTCGCGCACCCACAAGTCAAAAACTTTTTCCAGGAAGCGGCCGTAATCGCGGGGGCGCACGCTCCATTCCGTGACCTTGGCGTCCGACGGATCGTCGGGCGGCACCAGGGTCAGGTCTTCCTCCTTTGCGGTTTGAATGCTCCGCTCCACAATGGGAATGAACTGAATGAATCCGGAACCGTGGGCGCGCAGGAAACGGTAAACATCCTCCGGCGCTTCGGCAGTCTGACGGTTCACGCAGGCGAGAATATTGAAGTCCACTTCATTCCGTTTCAAAATTTCCATGGACTGCATGACCCGCCGGAAGGTGCCGCGGTCAATCGGGTCGCGCCGGTAAGTGTCGTGAAAACGTTCCGGCCCGTCGAGTGACAGGCCGACCAGAAACTTATGTTCGGCGAGGAAAGCGGCCCATTCATCGTTGATCAGGATGCCGTTGGTCTGCAGGGCGTTGTTCACCGGCTTGCCGTCCGCATATTGCTTTTGCAGTGCGACGGCCCGGCGGAAAAAGTCCAGTCCCGCCAGGGTCGGCTCGCCGCCCTGCCACGCGAAGTTGATTTCAGGCAGGCGCCGCTGCACTTCGATGTTCTGGCGGATATAAGCCTCCAGCACCGCGTCGGGCATGACGGGTTCCGTGCGGCCGGGATAGAGTTTGTGCTTCTCCAGGTAGAAACAATAAGTGCAGCGCAGGTTACAGGCGGAACCCACGGGCTTGGCCATGACATGAAAGGCCGTTTCCTCGTATGGTTGCGATGTCTCCGGCATGGATCAGCGCACCAAGGCCGCGTCCACGGCCGCGCGGATGGCGCGGATATGGTCCGGCCCGGTGCCGCAGCAACCGCCGATGATGGTTGCGCCCGCCGCGATCAAGGCGGGCACGTTGGCTGCCATGCACGCGGGCGTTTCGGGATAGGCAACGCTGCCGTCAGGCTGCTGTTCTGGCCGCCCCGCGTTGGGGTGCACAATAAGCGGAACGTCCGGCGCGGCCGCATGCAGCGCCGCGATTACCTCCACGATTTCGCCCGAGCCCAGGCTGCAGTTCGCGCCCAGCACATCAGCGCCCGCGTCCAGCATGGCTTCGGCCATCTCCTCGGGCGACACGCCCATCATGGTGCGGTACCCCTGGGGCGTTTTGGTGTCAAAGGTGAACGAGGCAACTATACTCAGGGGCGTGCTTTGTTTTACCGCCCGGACGGCTGCGGCGGCCTCGTCCAGGGCGCTCATGGTTTCCACGGTGGCAGCGTCTGCGCCGCCTGCCGCCAGGGCAATGGCCTGTTCGGCGAAGGCGTCATATAGTTCCGCTTCAGAGACGTCCCCCATCATCAAAATTTTTCCCGTGGGGCCCATGGACGCCAGCACAATTTTGTCCGGGCCGACGGCCTCTCGTGAAAGGGCTGCCGCGGCCTGGTTGATCTCGCCCACACGGTCGGCAAGACCGTAATGTTCCAGCTTGAAGCGTGTACCACCGAAAGAATTGGTCAGCACGATGTCCGCCCCGGCCCCGGCATACATCCGCGCAATGTCGCGCACCTCGTCCGGATGGTCCAGGTTCCAGCCTTCCGGACTTTCGCCGGGCTTCAGCCCGCGCGCGACCAGGAAAGAACCCCAGCCCCCGTCGGACACGAGGATACCTTTGGTCTTAAGTGTTGTGAGGAGGTTTGGCATAATTATATGGACTCCTTTCCGGTTCACACCGGCCGTGGCTTATGGTGTTCACGCATTATAACAGTCTGCGAAATTCATCCGGAGTTAATCCGGCGTCACGCGCTATGGCGCCCATGGTAATGGCGTTTACGGGGTTTGCTCTCGGAATGGTCAATCGCACCACGCCATCCGACATCACGATATGTTTTCCCTGTCGGATGACACGAAAGCCGATCTTTTCAAAGACGCGCACGGCTTCTGACGCGTTGACTCCTGGCAGCTTGGGCATGTCAGACGGTCACCGTCTCTTCGCTAATGGAGAATACTTCCGTTTCCATTTCGGCGGCTTCAAGCCATTCCCGGATGGCATGACGAATGTTGTCCAGGGCTTCTTCCCGGGTGGCGCCTTGTGAATGGCAACCCCGCAACACAGGACAGCTTGCAGCGAAGCCCTCTTCACTTTCAATCAGGATGATCTTATATTCCATAAGCAATTTTCCTGTAAACGTACTGGATTCTTCTTACGGCCGAATACTAGTATACCATGTCCGGGCCCGCTTGTCTGATGTCCTGCCAGGGATCCGTGTTCTTACAGGCAATACACTAACGCAGCAAATAGAAAGAATTCCTTTTGAAGGCGGGTTTCGTTTCGACCTATCCATTGCAGTGATGCAGGCGGTTATTTCAGGTTATTTGTGAATATCAACAACACACCCATTGATTTCACTCCACCCGGCCTACGATACAAAGGAAAATAAGCTTCTTATTTCTTTCCGTGTTATTCCGTGTGTTCCGTGGTTAAAAGGTTTTTCCCATCATGTGCCGGCTACGGGAACCACATAAATCCAATGGTTGGCGAATTTTGCCTCCCCGTTGATAATCAGCAGGCCGTTTTCGACGCGGGCCGTCAGCGCCGCGCCCCGGCTGCCCGGCATCGGACCCTGCGCGAAGGCTTGAATCTGTCCCTGCAGGCCGGGCGCGGGCAGGCGCAGTTCCCCTTCCCCGTGGTAAAAGAGAAGCAGCGCTGCGCCGTCGGGCACGCGCCGATCTTCACGCACAGGCGCCCAGGCAACGAGCGGCATCGGCCGGTCGGCGAACTGGGTGGTTTTCCCGTTGATGGTGATGGCCTGAGCAGTACACCCGGCGAAGGCGATAAGTTCATTGGCGTCATTCGTGCGGAAGGTGAGGGCATGGCTGCCGTCATAGGAGACTTCCTTGCCGTTCACCTTGAACCCTTCCAGGTGAATGCGCCCGTCAGGCAGCGTAAGGCCTTCCAGCAGTTTGTCATCTTCTTCTTTCTTTCGCGCGAAGCCGCCCGGCCAGTTTTCTTCCAGTTCGCGCAGGTGTGGCGCTATGGCCAGCGCGCCGTTCGGGAACCGGCAGCACAGGTAGTCTGAGGTTCGCGAAAGGTATTCCGTGTTGTCATTGACGTCGGGGAAAACACCTGTTGCGGGATAGGTGCCGAGAGCGTTTAAAATCTCAAAGCAGTGCCGGGCCTCATAGCCCAGGCTTTTCGACTGGTCGTCCCGGGGACGGAACCCCAGCACCGTCACCGAGCCTGCGCCCAGTTTGCGGTGCGCGCCGACCACATGCTTGCCGATCTGCGCGACGGTTTCCGCGCCCATACCGGGGCTCACCGGATAGACCCGGTCCACGAGCAGGTCCGTCAACACGGTCATTTCCGGCACGCCCGACAGGGAACCGGTGAAGGCAATGTTGCGCCCGGGCAGGATGAGGCCGTCCTCGGGCGCGGGTGTATATTCCGTTCCGGTGAGCGCGCGCCAGGCTTCCAGGGCGGGCTCGCCCTTGCGGTTGATCACGGGCGGCGGGCCGGACCAAATGACACGACCGCCCTGTTCGGCCAGCTGCCGCATCATATCGAAAAGTGCCGTATCAGGGAAGGGCTCAAACAGGGTCGCCAGCATGGTGAAGCGGCGGCCTCCCAGGACCACCGCGCCATTCTCCACCCGCCCCAGTTCCAGAAGTTTCTCCTGGGTTACCATATTCGCGTAGCCGTACTGGGTCATCCAGCTGCCGAAGCGGTCGTTCACCGCCACCAGGTCCAGCGGGTAGAGCATCAGCACGTCCACATCGCGGTGTTCCATGTCCTGCACCATGCTGAAGTAGGGCGCACCCGAGGCGCCGAAGACGTTTACCAGGGCGCTGCGCAGATGGCTGATCGCGCCGGGCATGCCCCAGTGCGCGCAGTAGGAGTAGGGCACATCGTTCAGGATGCCGGTGGAACAGGCCAGGGCGAGGGCGTAATAGTTCCGGTCGA
>JAAYBJ010000138.1 GCA_012730105.1 Candidatus Hydrogenedentota bacterium | reverse complement strand
GCGGCGATAGAGGGTAGTTGGGAATCACCTAATGGGTGAGACGCGGGAACAAGCGTTGTAGTATCCATGACCCTTATTCTGTTACATTTAAACGCAGCACAACAAATTTAACTGCCGTTTTTAGGATGAAACGTAAAGGCTTTACTCTGATTGAGCTGCTGGTGGTTATTGCCATTATCGGCATTCTTGCGGCGATTCTGCTGCCCGCCCTTGCCCGGGCGCGCGAGGCTGCCCGCAGAAAATCCTGCCAGAACAACCTGAAACAGTGGGGCACTATTTTCAAACTGTACGCCGATGAACAGAAGGATTATTGGCCGCCCTTGCAGATTACCAACCAGTCCAAGACCGGTTGGCCGGGCACTGCCGGAGACACCAGCATGGCCGTATTGGCCGTTGCGCCGCTCGTGTCCGCTTGGTATCCTAACTATAATAGTGATCCTTCCATTCTGATTTGCCCGTCGGATGCGGAAGAGAAGGTGGATTATCTACAGGATGAAAACGGCGATTGGAGTTTCTGGAGAGATAATCTCCCCAATCGCGCCGACGCCAGTTATGCTTACATGGGCTGGATGTTTGACCGGATGGGGCATCCGAGCCTTCCTCCCATAGACGTGAGCAGCCCTTTGCTCGCGAATCTTTCCGCAGCAAGTTCTCTGGGATTGAATGTTCCCACGTCCGGGCTGCTGAACTGTCAGTTTGCCATAGGTCTGGACGCCTTGATAAGGGAACTCGTAAGTTATGTAATGAATCCGGGTGGTGTCCCCGCAGGTGTGGCTCTGATGCGTATCGCTTGTGAGGACTGGGATGTGGAGCCCGGCTATGGCAACGGCGCCGGTGATACCATTTATCGGTTCAAGGAAGGCAATGAACGCTTCCTGATCACCGATGTGAACAATCCCCAGACGACCGCCATGGCGCAGAGTACTATCTGGGCCATGATGGACGCGTTTGCCAATTATGGCAATATCAATTATTTCAATCATGTCCCGGGCGGCTGCAACGTGCTGTTCATGGACGGCCACGTGGATTGGATTCCCTATGTGGCACCGGCACCCGGCCAGGACCAGTCCACCAGTATGGACCTTGGCGGCACGGCGCCGATCTTGCCGAGTATGGCCAACACGGTTGCTATCCTGTTTGCCGACTGAGGACCCTGCGCTTATTTGTTGAATAGAAGTTGTAACGTCCTGTGGGCGACTTCGTCCACAGGACGTTTTCATGAATCAGGCATTGCGTGAATCCACAGGGTGAGAGTCTGTTGTAAGTCCTGACTGTGGGAAGGGCAAGTGTGCCGCCGCGTGCCGGTCCGTCAGTCCTCGTCCTCTTCCGTGAGCATCTGGTGCAGGCTGCGCACGAAGCGGTAGGCCCCGTCGAGCGGGGTGTCTCCGGGCACGGGGGTCAGGGTGATGGCCGGCTTGTCCGTCCAGGAGAAAGAAACCCGGTCCCGGTAAATGCCGCGCAGGCGCGCCTGAACGCCTTCGGCGAGGGCCGCGCCGGAATCGAAGCGCACTACGATTTTCGCCGTGCCGGCCTCCATGCCACAGGATCCGATTTCCGCGCCCAGGGCGCGCACTTCCATGATGCGAAACAGCCGGTTCACCGGGCCGGGCGGGGGGCCGAAGCGGTCTTTCAGTTCCTGGGAAAGTTCCTCGATCTGCTCGATGGAGGTGACGGAAGCGATGCGCCGGTACAGGGTGATTTTCTGCGGGGCGGCCAGCACATAGGCGTCCGGAATATGGGCGTCGGTGCTGATTTCCAGCGGCGGCAGGGTGCGCGCCCGCTCCGGAATGCCCCGGGCTTCCGCCACGGCCTCGGCGATGAGATCCTTGTAGGTTTCATAGCCGACTGTGGCGATGTTGCCTGACTGCTCGCCTCCGAGCAGGTCGCCTGCCCCGCGTATTTCCAGGTCGCGCATGGCGATGCGGAAGCCCGAACCGAGCGTAGAGAAGTCCTCCAGCGCCTTGAGCCGCAGCTGGGCATCCTCCGTCAGCGCGCGGTCGCCGGGCACGAGCATGTAGGCGAAGGCGCGGTGCTTGTAGCGGCCCACGCGGCCCCGGATCTGATACAGTTGGCTCAGTCCGAACTGGTCCGCCCGGTCCACAATGATGGTGTTGGCATTGGGGATATCGATGCCTGACGCGATGATGGTGGTGCACACGAGAATGTCGATTTCGCGGTTGATGAAGGCGGTCATCACCTCCTCGAGTTCGTGCTTGTGCATTTGGCCGTGGCCCACGCCGATACGCGCGCGGGGCGCCATCTGCCGCACAAACTCGACCACGCGCCCGATGGTCTGCACCCGGTTATGCAGGAAATAGACCTGTCCTTCCCGGCTCAGTTCCCGTTCCAGCGCCTCGCGGATCACGTTCTTGTCCCAGGCCTCGATGCAGGTATGGATGGGCAGCCGGTCATTCGGCGCCGTGTTGATGAGACTCATGTCGCGTATGCCGATGAGCGAAAAGTGGAGCGTGCGTGGGATGGGTGTGGCGGACATGGTCAGCACGTCCACCGAGCTGCGCATCTGTTTCAGTTTCTCCTTGTGCCTTACGCCGAAGCGCTGTTCCTCGTCGATGATGACCAGACCGAGATCCTGAAACGACACATCCCGGGAAAGAAGGCGGTGCGTGCCGACAACCACGTCCACCTCGCCGCTTTTCAGGCGGTCGATGGTGCCCCGGATTTCTTTCGGGGTGCGGAAGCGGTTCAACACATCCACCCGGATGGGATAGTCGGCAAAGCGCTCGCGGAAGGTGTTGTAATGCTGCTGTACCAGCACGGTCGTAGGCGCGAGCAGCGCCACCTGTTTGCGGTCCATGACGGCTTTGAAGGCGGCGCGCAGCGCCACCTCGGTCTTGCCGTAGCCCACATCGCCGCAGAGGAGCCGGTCCATGGGGCGGGGCGCTTCCATGTCCCGTTTCACATCGTCAATGGCCCGGGCCTGGTCCGGCGTTTCCTCGTATTCGAAGGCGTCCTCAAATTCCGCCTGCCAGGGCGTGTCCTTGGAAAAGACGTAGCCTTCGTTGTGCTCCCGGGCCGCGTACAGCTTCACCAGTTCGTCGGTCATCTCGCGGACCTTGCGGCGGACCCGTTCCTTGGTGCGCGCCCACGTGGCGCCGCCCAGCTTGTCCAGCTTGGGCACCGCCCCGTCGCCCCCCAGGTATTTCTGCAGCTGGTCAAGCATGGTTGCGGGCACGTAGATAGTGTCGCCACCCGCGTACTGCACGGTCAGATAATCGCCGCTGCGCCCCTGGAACTTGCGCAGCCCGGCATAGCGGCCGATGCCGTGCACTTCGTGCACTACGAAATCGCCGGCGCGCAGGTCGCCGAACTGGGTGATGGCGGCGCCCGCCTCGAAGCGGCGTCGTTTGCGGCGGACGTAATGACGTCCGAAAATTTCCCGTTCGCTGAGCAGGGCGGCCTTGTCCGTGTGCGACACGAAGCCGGCGCGCAGCCTGCCCACTTCCACCCGCAGGCGGATATCGTCCTGTTCCGGCCGGTAGCCGTGCTCGCGGAGCAGGTCCAGCATGCGCCGCTGTTCGCCCGGGTTCACGCAGAGGATGCGCACCGAGAAGCCTTCCAGTTCCCAGTCGCGCAACTGCTCCCAGAATGCCTCGGCGTGGCCGCTGAATGTTTCCACGGGGCCGGAACGCATGCTAAGGTGCACCGCCCGGCCGGTTTCTTTGCGCGGCATCTGGCTCAGATACAGCCTCGGGAAGCGGCCCCACAGGTTCCGGGCCTTTTGCCAATCCATGAAATAGGGGCTGTCCGCGCACTGGCCCGCCACCTGCACCCCCTGTTCCTGCACCGCCAGCGGCTCGTCCAGGGCGAGCAGGGTCTGGTCCGCGAAATAGTCGGTGAGCGGAGCGAGGTCGCGCGCCCGGAGTGAAGCGGCAAGGCCGGTCTTTTCGGAACGCGGCGGCACCCGGGTCACCTCTATCCGCGTCACGCTGCGCTGCGTTTCCGGTTCGAACAGCCGGATGGACTCGATTTCTTCGTCAAAATATTCGATGCGGCTGGGCAGTTCCGCCGACAGCGGAAAGATGTCGATGATGCCGCCCCGCACGCTGAATTCGCCCCGCTGTTCCACCATTGGCTCCCGCGTATAACCCAGACGAATCAGGGACGCGATGAGGTCTTCCATGGGGTGGCGTTCGCCGCAGGCCAGGCGCAGCGAATTCTCCGATAGCTGCTTTCTGGGCATGACATACTGCATGATGGCGCGGACGGGCGCCGCCACATAGAGCGCCTCGCCCCGGGCGCGGGCCACCTCCAGTTTTTCCAGGGTGTTGAGCCGTTCCGCCATGATGTCGTCGGCTGGACTCATGGTGTCATGGGGCAGCACTTCCCACGCGGGGAACAGGAGGGCGTGTTCTTCTCCGGCGAAGCTCGCCAAGTCGTCAAGCACCGCCTCCGCCTCTATGCGGCCCGGCGTCACGATCAGCAGGGAATGACCGAGCGCCTGCGCCGCTTGCAGGGCGGCCAGCGTTTTGCACGCGCCCCAGGCGCCGGACAGATCGACTTCGCCCTTGGGATGCGCCCGGAGCGACTCGGTTATGGAAGATACGATATGTAAGGTTTGAAGTTGCATGAAAGGATACCGGGGAAGTACACAACCCTGTGCGGGACACAGGAGGATTTATATTCTACCATGTCCGGGATGGTATTGTGCATTCGGTAGCGGCGAGAAGGTGAACGACCATTCCCTCCATTCGCTCGGCGTATTCCTTCGTGCCTTTGTGCCTTTGTGTGAGGTTTTCTCCTGCCACCCGTTACCGGGAAAGGATCTCACACAGAGCCGCAAAGCCACGGAGAGGAGAAGACGAAGGATAGCTGGTGATTACCATCGACAGCGATACCGATTCCGATAGAGTCCGTTTCCGTGCTGTATTCCTTTGCGTCTTTGCGCCTTCGTGTGAGGTTTCTTCCTGCCACCCATTACTGGGAAAGTGTCTCACACAGAGCCACAAAGCCACGGAGAGGAGAAGACGAAGGATAGCTGGCGATTACAATCGATACCGATAGCGATAGCGATACCGATAGCGATAGAGTCCGTTTACGTTTTGTATTCCTTTGCGCCTTTGTGTGAGATATATTTATGCTGTGAAAGAATCTCACACAGAGCCGCAAAGCCACGGAGAGGGGAAGACGAAGGATTGTTGGCGATTGTAATCGGTATCGTAAATTTGTGTTATTGTGTACGTTGAACCACCTAATCTTTTGCCTGTCATGAATAACATGCTATACTGATTTCCGGAGTTTATCCGATGAAAGCGATGTTGGACATAGACATGAAGGAAGTGGCGTCCCTTTGCGAAGGGTGGCATATCCGGGAACTGTATTTGTTCGGTTCTGCCTTGCGCGAGGATTTTGGGCCGCAAAGTGATTTGGACTTCCTGGTCGTGTATGCGCCTGATGCCAAAATTACCCTGTTCGATGAAGCGCAAATCCAAGAAGAACTCGAGGCCCTTCTGGGGCGACCGGTAGACCTGATTAGCCGTCGAGCCGTTGAAGAATCCTCGAATTGGATCCGTCGCAAAGCCATTCTGGAAGGCGCGGAGCTCTTTTATGCCGCATCCTGATCCCGGTGCCTGTCTGCTGGATATCCGGCAGGCAGCGACAGCCATTGCTTCTTTTATTGAAGGGATGGATGAATCGGCTTTTCGTAACGATAAAAAAACACAGGCCGCGGTGCAATATCAAATCATGATCATTGGAGAGGCGGCCAAATGCCTTCCCCTCACGTTTTGTGAGGAAAATGCCCACATTCCCTGGAATGCCATTGCGCGTATGCGTGACCGCCTTATTCATGGGTATGCCACAGTAGACTTAGGGATAGTGTGGACCACCGCGGCTGAAGGTATTCCTGCATTGCTGCGATTCATAGACGCCTGCCGGAAATCAGAATAGAGCGGTCATATTACGGTCCCCTTCTGCCCTGGACAAAGAATCACGGCACACGGATCGTAAAAAAGGCGGGAATATCCCTTTGATCCCGATACCGACTGTGGTACCGATAGCGATTCCGATAGAGTCCGTTTCCGTTCTGTATTTCTTCGAGCCTTTGTGCCTTCGTGTGAGATATATTTATGCCGTGAAAGAGTCTCACACAGAGCCACAAAGCCAAAAAGAAGAGAAGAGAAGACGAAGGATCGTTAGCGATTACCATCGACAGCGGTACCGACAGGGATGCCGACAGCGATGCCGATAGCGATGCCGATAGCGATACCGATAGAGTCCGTTTCCGTGTTGTATTCCTTTGCGCCGTTGTGCCTTTGTGTGAGATATATTCCTGCTGCCGATTACGCCGCGTGGGTTACCGCTTCGACGATGCACACCTGCTCCCGGGACAGTTTGAGGGTAAATCCGTGTTTGGGCACGGTGCCGATGAGTGTCGCGAAGGCGGGATCGGCCTCTGTGAGACGCCTGACCAGCATGCGTTTCTGGTAGTGCATCTGGTTGTCTTCCACGACGATATCGCCCCATACCTGCTGATAAATATCCTTGTAAGGCACACATTCCCCGGGTCGCTGCGCCAGGGCAAGCACCAACCGGTACTGTTTCTCCTGGAGCGGTACCTCCGCGCCGTTCAGGCGGATACGACCCGGGCGGCGTTCGTCCACGACCAGTACGGGCGCGTCCGGTTCCGCAGGCGGTTCCTCTCCGGCGGGCGCGGTTTCTTGTGCCGCCCAGCGTTTCAACGCGTCCGCCTGTTCCGCGTCCATCCAGCGTTCCAGCAGGGCGGCATCGGTCTTGTCGAGAACCTCGGGACGGGCCAGCTCGGCCCCGTCCAGGGCGAGCAGCGCCGTGCGGGGCAGGCCGGGCACGGCCCGCGCGACAGCCAGTAGTTCCTCGCGCACGCCGAAGTCCAGGCGGTCGGCGAAATCCCGCAGCGCGTCCACAAATGACGCCGTCAGGTTTTGCGCATCGGCCAGGGCGGCGGTGGCATCGGCCAGCCACGACAGGGTGTCGGCGGCGGCGCGGACCTGTCCCGCCGAGATGTCGTATTCCGCTTCGAGGGTCTCCAGAGGGGTTTCCTCCATCCACGCTTCCAGGAACATGGCCGTTTTAAGGGCGCGCACCTCGTCGTAGTAGGGCATAATGCGGCAGTTACGCAGCCGGTTGACGGGGGTGTCCGTGTGCAGTTCCCGGGACGCGGTCGTTTTTTTCAGCCGGTTGAAGTATTCGCCGGATTCGTATTCCCGGCGAGACAGCGTCACCTGGCGTAGCCGGGCGTCGGGCAGCAGCGCCAGGGTCGCGAGCAGGTCCAGGGGATACCAGTCGCGATCCTCCGACAGGCGCAGCCAGTGTAAAAGCGCCCGGGCCGAGGCCAGCGACAGGCCTTTGGCCGCAATAACGCGCCCCTGCGGCGACGCCTCAAAGGCAAGATCCCCCAGTGGCGTGTTTACACCAACGGCCGCGGTCGCCCCGCGCTCATCAAAGGCGCGCACCGCGTCCGCCTCGGCGCATCGGCGCAGGGCGGCGCAGAGGCGGAAGCGGATTTCCTCCGCGCTGTGCCGGCCCGCCCAGGTCAGCCGGGCGGACAGGGTCTGTGCGAAAAAGGCCTCGAGTTCCGGCACGGTGCGGCAACAGCGCGACGCGATTAACTGCAGGATGGGGTCTTCGAAGGGGGCGTGGGCGATACGCGGCCGGGTTGTTTCGCGCTGTCCCTTGACGTAACGCCTCCACAGCGAATCCCGGTCGAAGGGCGACGCCGCGACCAGGATGGCGCGGCCGTACTCCGCCCCGGCGCCGTAGCGTCCCGCGCGGCCGCTCATGTTTTCGAACTCCCCCTGGGTGATGGGCGAGCGCCAGGGCAGGTCGAGGCCGGGATCATAAATCCATTTGTCCGTGCTGAGGAACACGTTGCGCGCGGGCAGGTTCATGCCCGTCGCCAGGGTGTTGGTCGCCACCAGCGCCTTGATCTCTCCCGTTCGGAAGCCCGCTTCCACCAGGCGCCGCTCTTCCGGCAGCAGGTCGGCGCTGTGGAAGGCCGCGCCCGTTTCGCAGGTGCGCAGCAGCAGGTCCCGCGACCGGGTCGGCGTCAGGCCGCGCAGGGCCTCGATGGTGTCCGATGCCGCAGGCAGCGACAGCCGCCGTGACAGCAGTTCCGCGCCGCGCCAGGCCTCGCGCCGCGCCTTCACGAACACCAGGCAGGGCTCGCCCGCCTCCGCCAG
>JAAYBJ010000137.1 GCA_012730105.1 Candidatus Hydrogenedentota bacterium | reverse complement strand
TGGACGACTTCGAAATGTGGGGGTTCAGCATTCCGAAAACCAAAGAACCTGGAACGTGCAGGATTATTGTCTTGGGCGGGTCCGCCGCCTTTGGACACCCCACGCCCGCCTATGGCTTCCACGAAATTTTAAAGGTAATGCTGAAAAATGCCGCTCCTGAACTGAATATTGAGCTCTATAATCTGGCCTGTCCCATATTGAACGCGTATGTTATGCGGGAAGTGGCGGAAGTATCCAAAGCAATAAGCCCTGATCTGTTCATTGTGTACATGGGTAACAACGAATATGACGGTCCCTTCGGACCAGCATGGCACAGCAACACCTTTTGGGCGAACTGTGTTCAACAACCGTTCTTAAGATTTTCACGAAACTTGAGAAGTATCCGTTTCGCCAAACAAATCGGGCGGCGTATAGGCATAAACCCATGGAAAAACGTCGACTCTGAGGCCTATTTCAATACGATTTTGCCCGTAGCCCAATCGACCCGCTCCCGCAACGCAATGCAGGCCAGATTTGAATCGCATATCACCGGGATATGCACCATTGCGTACAAAGCCGGCGCGCAAGTCGTACTCAGCAGTGTGGCAACCAATCTCGAAGACTGGCCTCCCTTTGTCTCCTGTAATGACCCCGCGCTCTCCCCTCAAGCGCTGACTGAATGGGCATGCTCGTATCAACTGGGCCAACGTTTTGAACAATCGGGTGATATTCATAAAGCATTGGATGCCTACGCGGCCGCAGAAAAGATGGATTCGAAACATGCCGGACTCCAATTTCGCCTTGGAAAATGCCGGCTTGCATTGGGAGAAATAACCAATGCCAGGAAAGCGTTTGAAACAGCCCGGGATTATGACTGTTATCCCTTTCGGGCAGATTCGTTTCTCAATAAAGCCATCAGGCGTGTCGCAGACCGGCATGCCGCACAGGGCGTCCATTTTGCCGATGCTGAAACCTGTTTGAACGAATGTGACAGTAACGGCATCTCCGGCAACGGCCTGTTCTATGACAATGTCCATCTCCTTTTCCCCGGCAATTACGCCGTTGCCGCCTGTCTGTTCGGCTCTGTCGCGGCAGCCCTTCGCGGGGCGGGATATGATTTCCCGACGGAGGAGTCACCACTGACTTCTGAGGAATGCAAAGAGCGGCTCGGACTCTGTGCCCAGGAATATCATCGTCATTATCAGCACGCTCTCGGGCACCTGAAATATCAGACCGGCGTAGCAGCGTTTCAGTCTGCCTTAAAGGATCACGACACCGGATGGCTTGAAAACGAAGTGAGTCTTCTCTTGGAAAAAGCAAGCGCTGCCCCGGGAAACGCACGTTCCTCACTGGAGAAAGCTATTCACCAATACCCTGACAACTGTCACTTGTGCCAATCTCTGATTCGGTATCTGGTGCAGGAAGGGGATACCCAGACGGCACTTATCCAGGCCGGGGAAATGGCGACATCCTTTAAGGAACGGCTTGACGTGCAATTATTATATGCCCGGGTTCTGGAATCCTCGGGGGATATTCAAAAGAGCAACGCATTACTAACCCGACTGAATGCCTTGATCCACTGGGATTTGTTCTAGGCTACCAACAAAACCGACAGATTCCACGGAGAATGAGAAAAGCCGAACAGGTCGCCGATACACAAAAATTGCTATAATAAGTGATATGTTTGCACCGTTTGCAACCGCTGACATGGATGAAGAAAACTTCTGATGAGTGATATCCTTTTTATTCAGCACAAAACCAACATGATGTACCCGGAAATCATCCCGATGTCGTTGCCGGCGATTATTAACCGTGTGCACAAACGCTTTCCGGTGCGCGGGGCTTTTCTTGGAGGCATCAGCGAAAAGGATATTCGTTGCGCAAAGATCCTCATTCTGAGCATTCACTGGTATGTAGGTATGAAGGGCGCCATTCGGGTTGCCGATTGGGCGAAACAGGTCAACCCGGATATTAGTATCATCGCGGGAGGCATGTCGGCGAGTGTTTTTTATCCTTTCCTTCTTCGGGATTCCAGAATTGACTATATTATCCGCGGTGACGGCGATATTCCATTGCTGCTGCTGGTGGAAGCGCTGCTGGAAGGCAAGGATATCTCGGATATACCCAATGTGGTCGGACGCGATTTTGTTTCAAAGAACTGGCAGGCCACCGACCAAGAGACGCTGGATTCGGGAAATTACCGGACACTCGACTGGTTCCCGACGCTGGAACAGCGCATCAGGCGCATGCACGCACGGTACAACGGAAAAATTTTGCCCATCCATCCCTTGTTGGCCACCTACCGGGGCTGCCCCATGCCGTGTGATTCGTGTTGCGGTGGCGCGGACATTCATAAGGCCATATTCCGGCGCGGCCCCCTCCTTCGCGGTGCGGGCCCTGTCGCCGCGGATCTGGAAGCCTATGGCAACGATCCCGGGTACAATTTCGTAAGTATTTATCATGATTTTGCTTCTCTGGCGGAAGTATCCTACACAGAATGCGTGCTGCACAAGACTTATGATCTTGATGTCTATTATGAGTTGACCCGGTTGCCTTCTCCTGCGATGCTGCGCTTGATTACAAATGCTTTCCGGGGGGGTACCATTGCGTTCAGCCTTGATGTCCGACACATGACCTCCTGTGCACTGGTCAATATTCCCGCGCTGATTGAGTCCATAAAAGTAGTGGCGGCAACCGGGCGTTTCGAGCCCCGCTTATGCTATTTAAAGCAAGGGCTAACGAATAATAAGGTCTATAGAGACGCTTTTGAAACGGTCAGGCAGGCGGCGCCTTGCTCCTTGTATTGCTCCGATTGGTGGTGGGAGGCAGAAAACCCCTTGCCGGATTCAGAGGGAGCCTGCGCCGAAAACCTATATACTGCATGCATGGCTAACAGCGACCGGTACCGGGTTTGGAATTATCTTTTCCGCCTCTCCTATCTTATGAATTACCATGCGCCGACCCTTAATCATACCTTGTTAAAAATTTTCAGATTCGCATATGGCGGTGTAAAATGACCCTGAGTTAACAGGGTTCCGGAAGATACGCACACTAATGGGCAGGAATAGTATGACGCAAGCAATACCTGAATTAACCGTTATCGCCACGTGCTACAACGAAGAAGAAACTATCCGCGAGTTCCATCAGCGGTTAAGCAAAACCCTTCGTGAAACAGGCCGTACCCACGAGGTTATCTATGTCAATGACGGCAGTCACGACAAAACGTTTGAACGACTTAAGGAACTCTTCGGGGAGGATGAAAGCATTGCCGTCGCCGCGGACCTGATGTTCAATGTCGGTCAACCTACCGCTATCACCGTGGGATTTGTGCATGCGCGGGGCAGTAAGATTGTCATTATGGATTCCGACCTACAACTTGCCCCGGAAGAACTGCCCCTCTTGCTTGAAGCCTTCGATGAGGGCTATGTGCTGGTGAGCGGCTATCGCAAGGTGCGGCATGACCCTTGGCAACGTATCGTTGCCTCGAAACTGGCCAACCTATTGTTGCGCATGGCGATGGGCGGGAATTTTACTGACTTCGGGTGTACCTTCAAGGTGATTGACGCGCGACTGGTGCGCGCCTTTGAATATGGTCCTTTTCGGCCCTTGCAACCAGCCGGTCTTGTGGGAGAAGCACATCACGTCAAGGAAGTACCCGTTTCCCACTTTCCCCGAAAAGTGGGAAAGTCACAGTATACCTATGCCAAACTATTCCTGTACGCGGTAGATAATCTAATCGATTTTTCCCATCGGCCTTTTGTGGCCCTTGGTGTCATTGCCGCCGTTTTGTTCCTCGCCTCCTGTTTCGGCATACTGGCGGGACTCGCCGGCCTCTGGCAAATCGGGCCAGACAATTTCATGTCCGCGATGGCCGCGTTTACGGCCCTGAATACGGCCATCTTGCTTGCGGCTGTGGCTGCAGTCGGCGAATTTGTCATTCGCAATTATATCGTCCTGCATCGAAAGCCGGCATACATTATCAAGACCCTGCTGCTAAGAAATCAGAAGGACTGAGAACTTCATATGAGTGATACAATGATCATTCTGGGCTCTTGCGGCAGTGCGCGCGAAGCCTACTGGGTACTACATGAGACTTGTCCGCAAACGGAAGTTTTGTTTGTTAATGATCTTCCAGAAGCACGGGAAATAAACAGTATCCAGGTGGGTGGACAGGAAATACCTGTCGCGCATAACTGGGATTTTGCCTCGTATCGAAAGGGTTGTCCCGGAGCCTTTCGGCGATTTATCTGCGGTATGGGCGACCCTGTGGTCAAGCGTATATTGGTGCACAAAGCGCTAGCGGCCGGGCTTGAACCCGCACCCACCCTGGTCAGTTCCAATGCCTTTGTCCGTCCTGACTGCGCCTTGGGGAGGGGGGGCGTGGTACATCCCGGTGCCTATTTGTTCACCAATGTGCATTTCGGCGATTATGTGACTTTTTTCTGCGCACGCTGCGGCCACGATTGTGTTTTTGGTAATTACGCGACCTGTACCTCAGGGTGTAATATCGCGGGACATACGGTGGTGGGGGAGGGGGTGCATCTGGGCCTAGGCGCGGCAGTTAGGCAAAGTCTTGTTATTGCGCCCTGGGTGACCGTGGGCATGCAAAGCGCCGTGGTGAAAGATCTGCTGGAAGCGGGGGTTGTGGCCATGGGAACGCCTGCCGTCAAAACCCGCTCCGTGGATTTCCCGTCCTTATTTATTAACACATGGCCCCCGGGATGGCTTGAGGAACTGCGCTGCCATGGACAAGGTTAACGCAATGAAACGGAACGGTCCGCCAACCTTGGCAGTCATAGCCAGGGCGACCGGCGTTTCGCCTTCCACGGTCAGCGCGGTGCTTAATAACATGCCTCGAGCAAAAAATTACAATGAAACCACCGTAGTCAGGATCCGTGAAACAGCGGCAAAGATGGGATATGTGGCCAACCCCCTGGCACGCACCCTGAAGAAAACAAAGTCCGGAATTATCGGTTTCGTCATGCTGAGCCGCCACAGCCATTACTATGACCAAATGCTCCAAGGGGCGGAGGAGTATGTACGCGAAGCCGGTTATGAACTCATTACGGGCGACATGGCCTACGAACCGGCGGAACTCGACCGTTGCATTCAGCGCATGCTGGCTTGGCGCGTGGAAGGCCTTTTTCTCATGACCGGCGGACGCGTCATCTCCCCGGAAATTCTGGCCCTGCTGGAAGCGACAGGAATACCGTATGTCAAAGGCGGTGTACATCTGCCGGACGATCCCTGTGCCTGTGTTGATTTTGACAATTATGCTGCAGGCATGAAAATAGGAGAGCACCTGGCCGCTCTGGGTCATCGCCGAATCGGGGTTGTTTCCGCAAGCCAAAAGAATCATCAAGCCAACGAACGGATTCGCGGCCT
>JAAYBJ010000136.1 GCA_012730105.1 Candidatus Hydrogenedentota bacterium | reverse complement strand
ATGACTAACGAAGAATCGAGGACCTATACTGTTATCGGCTATTTCGTTGTCTGTCCCTTTCTTGCGGTCCTATGCGAATATAACTTCAAAAAGTGCCAACCTGGATTCCGAAATAGCATTAAAAAAAACTGTCGGGATCAAGAAGTCTGAAGTTAGTGCCATTCATAACGTGTCCCCGGAATTCAAAACAAATTCTTGTTTTTTATAGACCCTATGTGCCTACCGGGTATTTTGCCCGTAACCCCTACACACATCATTGCGAGCGCAGCGAAGCAATCTCGGCAACACCAAACCATCACATAACGCCAGATTGCTTCGTCGGGCTAACGTCCTCCTTGCAATGACGATATGCTATGATGGCTTAAACAAGGGAATATGTCATCGTTTTACGGATACATGAACTAAGGAGACGGCGATATGCATCTTTCTGAAAACTATACCCGGCGCACGGCCCTGACCGCTTTGGCATCCGTTTCCGGGGCGGCCCTGCTCGGCGGCGCGGCATCCACGCAGGAAACTTCAGCACAAGCCCGTCCGGACGCTTCCGCGCCAGGAAGTCTCCGTCAATCCGTGAGCCGTTGGTGTTACGGGAAAGTGCCGCTGGACGTGTTGTGCCAGGCCGCCAACGACATGGGTATCCAGGGCATCGACCTGCTCGGCGAAAACGATTGGCCGGTGGTGAAGGCCCAGGGCCTGGAGTGCGCCATGGCGAGCGGGCTCGGCAATATTCCCGCAGGCTGGAACCGTCCGGAAAACCAGGAGCGCCTGATTGTCATCGCGCAGGAATTGCTCCCCAAGATCGCCCAGGCGGGCATCAAAAACGTGGTGATTTTCTCCGGCAACCGTGAAGGCCTCCCCGACAGCGAAGGGATCACGAACTGCGCCCGAGGGCTGGAAAAAATCCTGCCTCTCGCCGAGTCACTCGGCGTCGTGCTTTGTATGGAACTGCTGAACAGCAAGCGGGACCACAAGGACTATCAGTGCGACCATACCGCCTGGGGCGTTGAACTCGCGAAACTGCTGGGGTCCGAACATTTCAAACTGCTCTACGATATTTATCACATGCAGATTATGGAAGGGGACGTGATCGCCACCATTCAGGAAAACATCCCGTATATCGGACATTTTCATACGGGCGGTGTCCCCGGCCGCAATGAGATTGATGATACCCAGGAATTGAACTACCGGCGCATCTGTCAGGTGATTGCCGACACTGGCTTTGACGGTTTCATAGGCCACGAATTTGTTCCCAAGGCCGATGATCCGATGGCCTCGCTCCGCGACGCCGTCGCCATCTGCACGGTATGACAGCCCTTCGCGTATCCTAAGGACTCGGGCGGGCACTTAATGCCATTTGCTGACAATTAATTAAGAGTTCTATTTTAAGTATAAGTAACCGAGAGGGGTGTCATGTTTTTGTTTTGCTCAATAACTCAGAAACAACGGGTGAAGTCCTGAAAGAAGCATTGTAACAGGTAATTTAGGGACTGCAAATTAAGCAATGCTGATGGAATATTTTGTCTCGCCCCCGATTTCACTGCTTTTGTCTTTAGTTTCAAGGTAATCCCTCTCGACAAGATCGGACCCTATGCGGATCCGGCACGTACAACATGGCCCCTGTAAAGCCCCCACAGATATTCAGAACACCTATCGAATTATAGGGTACGATGCATAAATCCTCTTCGCTTTCACAATGAGAATACGCTACTTGCGTTTCGCCTCGTCAACAAGTAAAATACTTACCAGTAAGAGTAATACGAAAGGAGACCTTATGCGTGTTTCTACCAAAGGACAGGTCACGATACCGCTGCCGGTGCGAGAAAAAACAGGGGTTGTTCCCGGCAGTGAAGTAGAATTTCATGTTGAGGGAAATCGTATCTATATTGTGAAAACGATGTCCGAGGGGCGTGGGGAAGCCTTGCTTCAAAGAATGACCGGGAAGGGAACTGTAAAGATGTCCACTGAGGAGATTCTGCGTCATACCCGGGGACAGTAATTATGGCTGTCATGCTGGATTCCTGCGTTTATCTGGATATTTTCACCCACGACAAACAATGGTATGCATGGTCCTCGAATGCCCTGTCCAGCGCAGCCAATAAGGGAAGTATCGTAATCAATCCAATTATTTATGCAGAAATTTCCGTATGCTTTGAACGCATCGAGGAATTGGAACAAGTGCTCCCTTCGGATGTTTTTGACTATCGGCCCATTTCGCGGGAAGTGGCATTCCTTGCCGGAAAGGTTTTCTTAAAGTACCGTACCCGGGGTGACGCCAAATCTCTTCCCCCGCCCGATTTCTTCATAGGTGCCCATGCAGCGATTGAAAACCTGACCTTGATAACGCGCGATGCGAAACGATTCAAAACGTACTTTCCCGGCCTGAATATGTTGAGCCCTTAAAAGGACACCTCTATCGCTGGTCCAACGTGGCACGCCATTGCGGTTTACGGACCTCGAGCGGGGTAACCAGGGACATGGGTGCCGTTGAAAGAACCGTTCCCAGAATTTAATAGATAAAATCGCCACATACCTGATAATTAATAATTCAATGAATAACGTCCAGTATGCGTATCCTAACCAGATTCTTTTGATTTCAAGTTGATAAAATTTGCTTGACATTCATTATGGGATATGGTATAAGGGAAGTGTAACGCATACCTGATATTTCACAGATCTAAACAATAAAAATACACGTAAACTATCAGATTGGATTATAAGAACAATTCTTTTGTAATTATGATGGGTGTATCTAGGTGTTTTTTGTGTCTCTAAAGTCATTAATCGTTATGTTACTCTGTTCGAATATAATATAACGAAAATTTTATTTTTGGCACTATACAGTCTACTGATGCTTTCGTATCGTGCCGACATGGGAAGTATTGCGATCTTAAGTGCATTTACCTATAGTATGTGTATGTATAGTGAACATAACGGATTGCACACTATGAAAGGAAACACTATGAAAAACAAATTGTTTGTTATTTTGCTTTTAATCATCACTGTTCAGATAAGTGGATGCTTGGTTTGTGGTGGACCGGCGCTGCCTTGCTTAGAGACTCCGCCTGGTGAAGATCGAACTTGTCATCAGGTACATGGTACAGAAGGCAAAACAGAGTGTGATCCAATGGGTTGTTGTGTAGATAATATTCGAGGTTACAATACGACTGATACATATTTTACGGTATGTAAAAAAGGGGATCAAACAGTTCAACCTGGCGATCCGGGATATGAAAATTGTAACTGCAACAAAGAAAGTCAATGTGAACTGGGTTATTGGGTTTTACTTGGGACAAGTTGTGTTGACCGTCCACAAGCCAAGATTGACTGTGGTGATCCGTGTATATATAGATGGGATGAAACGCCAAGAGTTTAACTACATTTCTTAAGTTTTAAGTTAACACAACAAAACATAGCGCGTCATGGCATTTTCAAAAAAAATGCGTCGTTCATACGAATATATTCTATTTATGGAAAGGACGGTTGTGGCTATTCCTAAATATGTTATATTTTCAGTCTTCCTTTTATTCATAACATTGGCCGGGTTTGGCTCTGACGAAAACATATCTGTAAGTCCTGATATTGTTCAATTGCATGAATCCATCACATACTGGATAAACTCAATACATAGTTTCAATGGCAGTTACACCGTCACCTTCTCTTGGTTATCTCCCTATGATTCTTTGAGTCAGCAACCTCCAGATATCACCGATGTTACCTATCGTTTTGAGGGTGAAAATCGTTATATGGATGTTTATCGTTACGACGGTGGAGTTCGTTATCAAGCAGCTTTTTTTAATGAAATGTTCACGAGACTTCAATCTCACCCTACTGATGTTGAGGGTGACTATCAACATTTCGGGCAACATCTTAAATCGAATTGGACACCGCCTTGGCCGGATACCATGCTTTTCCCTATAGAAATACTGTTCATGAAAAAGCCTTTATTTCATAGAGATTCTCTCGAAAATAATTTGCTTATTGGTAAGTCTGAAATAAGAATAGAGGGGAATTCTACTGTTTTGAGTCACATACATCCGTCTAACGGTCGTTTTGATATACGGCTTGATGCATTGCAGCGCGTTGAATTAATCGAAAGGAAAAACAATTTAGAGGGGAAACTTGATTTAAAAGGCGACAATCCATTCGATATAAATTATCCGTGTGAGTCTTGGAAATATGATGACTATGTTTGGATAAATGATATTTGGTTTCCACGCCAGATAGAGTGTGTCACTTATGAACCCGGTCCAGAAGTAGGATCTATATTTGACGAATACGAGAAAGGGAATATTCCTTCAATTATTCAGGCGGTAGAGATGATTGATTTCCACGAGTCTTCCAGAGCTAGAATTGCTTTCGAAAAGGATTCTTTGCGGATTAATGAGCCGCTGCCAGAATCATTTTTCAGAATTGAAATGCCCGAAAACACAGTAATGTACGATGCAAATGAACAGGTCATCGTTCCTAAAACGCATTCTGCCTTTTATTTATACATACTACTTTTAGCTGTGTTGTGTTTTATAGCACTTATAACAAGTGGTTTTTACTTTTGGAAAAAGCACAAGTAATTCGATGTCAGCAACTTTAGATCGCGCAAGGGGCGAAGTATAGGCTGCATATCGACGGGTATTGTCTGATGACTAAGCATGTGTGGGCTACAAGGCCGCAACACACTCAACGATCGCCTCGTAGTTGTGCACGGTTAAAGCGGGCAGGTTGCGCCCGTAGGGGCAGGCCGAAGGCATGAGCACGAAACCACGTCCGGGACCTCGCGTCCCTGCGTCCAGCGCGCGTTTGACCTTTTCACGGAACCGGTCCGTCGGCAGGGCCTCGATATCGCTGATTTCCAGGTTGCCGAACAGCACCATGTCCCGTCCGTAACGGGCACGCACCCACCCCAGTTCCACATCGCCCTGGGGCGGCGGTTCTATCGGGTCTAGGCCGTCCGCGCCCATCTCCGCAATGGCATCCAGGATGTCGCGCAGCCGGCCGTGGGAATGAACGCGCCCGTAACCGCCGTGCTGTTGAATGGCTTTTATCATAGGGGTTACATAGGGCGTCACAAACTCCCGGAACAGGCCGGGTGGAAGGTGGGGCGGCGCCGCGTATTCCGGACCGTAGATGCGCCACAAGCGCCCCGGCAGCGCTGCGGCAACCGCCTGTGTCCGGGAAAGTAGCATGGGGAAGAAAAAATCGAGCAGTTCGCGGAACAGGGCCGGCTGTGTCATGGCGATCATGCCGTAGGTCCCCATGTCGAAAAGGGACGCCGCGAGGCATAGCGGGTCCGGGGTGTCTATCATGACAATGCCGGTATCCCCCAAGGCGCGTTCCGCCTCCAGGATGCCGAAAAGGTCGGGCATGCCGCTGAAATCGGGCGGGGAAAGGGACAGGAACGCGCGCAGGTCGTCTTCATGCTTCAGCAGGTGCTCTTCGGCCCAGACAGTGTTCACGCCCGGGTCGTGCCGGGCGCGGGAGCTTAGAACGCGTTCGTTCGCGCGGATCGTGTGAAGGATATGACGGCTTCCATTTTTTATGAAAGTTTCGGATTCGGAAAGTGCTTCAACGGGATCGGGCTGCACGCCGTGAAAGGCCGCCCCGCGCATGACGATTCGGTCCGTGTGATCCCGGGCCAATTCTATGAGCGGACGCCAGGACGGATCGGAGTAGATATTGAACGGGTCGCTATCGTCCGGATGCTCGTCCAGGCCATTGATCTCATAAAAGCATACCGGCGGCCGGTCCACCGTTTCTCCGCGCAGCGTGCGCATCAGTCGTTCACGTCGGGTCATAGTAACAGGTTCCTTGCTTGCGTTAAACCTCATTACTGTAATCTATTGGGGGTGAAAGCACAAAAATGAAAGAAAAAGAATTCCGGGAACCTGAAAATTTCCGTCAGGAAGCCTACCACAGTCCCGCCAAACGAATGAGAGACGATATCCGGAGTGGCAAAGCGTGTAAATGCGGACCGGAGATAACCTGTAAAATGAGTATCCCGGTCTGAACCTGCCTGCCACCCTCTTGAAAAACAAAGACCGATTTTGGTATTCTTTGGGTGGACAGAAGGAGAACCCGCCCGGCACAGTACGCATTACCCTTTTTACCTAATTTCGCAACAGGAGAAGTGTGTTTAGACGAAAAAGGGTAATGCTATGAATCAAATTTCTTTTCCGCTGGATGATGAAGAGGGGGTGCACATTTGTGTTGATGGTAAACCCCTGCCGGGAAGTGGCTGGATACATTGGTGTAATTTGTTATCCAGCCTTGAGCGAAGCGGGTACTGGGAGATTCTAACTTGTTCCTGCGGGTACATGGAATGTGGTGGGCTCCTTCCGGTGGGCGTCTTTTGCGTGGACGGCATCGTCGCCTGGCGCACCTACCAGCCTCTGCCGGGAAACAGTTTCTGTTTCGACAAACAACAGATGAAAGAGGCGATTCTGGCCCCGTTGGAGAACCTTGAATGGCGGCATTTTTTCAATTGTGACGATAGGGACTGTTCTTGTCCTTCCTTCCCACAGGGGTACGATGTGCCCGGGTTTATCCGCTGGGCGGAAAAACGGATTGGCGGCGGTAAATCCTCCAGGAATATTTTGAGAATCTTTGATCCGACGCCGAAACTGTTGGGCGCCATCTGCCGTGGTGACCTGGAAGCGGTTGACTACTGGGCCGGCGCCGGCGCGGATGTCAACCATGTGTCGGCGTTGGAGTCGCATTACTCCAGTGAGCAGTGTGTATTGCAGACAGCCCTTACCTTTGCGCCGAAGGCTGAAAGGCTGCCGATCATCAAGTCGCTGGTGAGTCACGGTGCCGACGTCCGCAGGGCCATGGCCGAATGTCCCGAGATGATGTTTGACATACTGGCCACAGGCGATTTGGAAATCTGGCTGTACCTCGCCGGTGAAATTTCGGATTTTTCCATGGAGTATGAGTCCCTCTTCTTTGAGCGCAGCGGCTGAGTTCCGGTGCGCCGATCTTGAAATAGCAAAGAGATTTCCTTTACGTTGTGTATTTGCATGGCCATTCTAAAGGAAGGTCAAGAGCAACCGTAATGATAGCCTGTGTTTCGGCCTATTAGTGTTCCTACCGGAAAGGCTGGGTAGCATCCATGAACCTCACCGTTTTCAGAAGACTGCGCGTGTTTGCGCTATTGCTTTGTCTGTTCGCAGGTTGGGCGGCCTTCGGGATTGCGGAGATGCCCGTCATTGGCGTGATTTATCCCGCCTCCCATTATCAACAATGGACGCGGGAAGGCACGGACCGCCTGCTGTCCTACCGGACTGCGCTGGAAGAACAGGGCGCGGCAGTGCGGGTCATCGGCCAGGGCATGCCGGAACGGGAGGTGGAAGAAAATCTGCAAAGCATTGATGGCCTGCTTCTACCCGGCGGCATTGATGTGGAGCCTGCGCGTTACAACGAGGCGCCCCATCCCAAACTGGAGAAAACGGACGCGGGGCTGGACGCGCTGGAATGGCGTGCCCTGGAATTCGCCCGGGACAACCACCTGCCCGTATTGGGCATCTGCCGGGGACACCAGGTCATCAATGTATTCTACGGTGGTTCGCTGTATCAGGACATTCCTTCCCAGCACCAAAGCGCAACGGCCGTGAAGCACCGCGGCGGCAAGATCATGCATGATATAACGATTGAGGAAGGAAGCCTGCTTCATGAACTGCTGGGCAGGAAACGCTATGAGGTGAATTCCTACCATCACCAGGCCGTGAAGGTCGCCGCGCCGGGATTTACGGTTTCGGCACGGACGGACGACGGCATCGTGGAGGCCATCGAGGGACCCGACGAGGTGTTTATTGTAGGCGTGCAGTTTCACCCGGAGAAACTCTTGGAAGAGAAGCCTGAACTAAAGGCAATATTTGCCCGCTTTGTTCAGGAGGTTGGAGAAAACATCTTGGCATTATCTCAGGAAAAACCGTGAATAGCCACACCTGTCCATTGTATCAATGTATACGTTCGTTTATAATAAACATGTGGTACAAAAATGGAGAATAAACATATGACCCAGTTGGATATAAAGCAGATGTCAATGTTGGAAAGAATCCAGGCCATGGAGGCACTGTGGGATTCTTTGTGTCATGAGGAAAAGGAAATACTTCCGCCGGATTGGCATGCTGAAATATTGCGTACGAGAGGGGATAAACTGAATTCCGGAAATTCCCGCTTCTTAACATTGGAACAAGTAAAGGCACTTTCCCGCACATGAACCGAAGGGAAGTTGTTATTCTGGAGGATGCACTGGCGGATTTGGAAGCGGGTCGAAACTTTTACGACAGCCAGGAACAAGGGCTGGGTGATTATTTTTTTGACGTTTTACTCACTGATTTGGAGTCTTTGTCTTTTTATGGGGGAATACATTCGACGCACTGTGGTTATTACCGTATGCCCGCAAAACGATTCCCATTTTCCATATACTACGAAATCCGTGCTGAAGTCGTTCTGGTAATCGCAGTTCTGGACATGCGCCGCAACCCGGCATGGAGCCACATCGAACTAAAAAAAAGACCTTTGTCCGAATGATTTTCATTCGACAGTCAATGGCTCGCCATATGTTGTGACTGTTACCCTCGCTCGTGCGGGCGCTTCCGGGTTGGCATCGCAGGCGAAACTGACCTGATTGTCGCCCGGTTCCAGCATCAGCGGTCCGCCTTCGGGCGTCACCCGCGCCAGTTCTTCCCCTTTCTTGCCGTACAGGACGCAGGTATTCATATCCTGAAATTCCAGGCTGGCGCCACAGGGGATTTCCACGGGGAAGCGCACCGTCACGCCGTTGATGGTCAGCACGGGATTCCGCACGGGCGCTTCCACCAGCGGCAGCGCCTTGACGGGGCTGAGGGCGCAGGTCGCCGCTCCCCTGGGCGGCAGGTTGTTGTACCACAGCGAGAAAGATTCCACCGCGCCGAACTCCACATGTTCGCGGTACGTGCTGTAGGCATGATGCCCATAGGGCCAGCCCAACTCGGAAATACGCTCGCTTTCAAATTCCACGAGCGCGAAGTAGCGCCACCCGGAGAAGTCGAGGGTGATGTAGTGATCCCCCATGCCACCGGCGCCGGTATGGGCCGCGCTCAGCACCTGCAGGTTCAGCAGCGCGCCGCTGTTGTCGCCGTGCACCCACAGGCCCAGGGCGGGCTTGTTCGCGAGGT
Source organism: Candidatus Hydrogenedentota bacterium (assembly GCA_012730105.1). GTDB lineage: Bacteria > Hydrogenedentota > Hydrogenedentia > Hydrogenedentales > CAITNO01 > JAAYBJ01. The sequence goes on along the minus strand of JAAYBJ010000136.1, from coordinate 1,956 downwards.
TCAGGGGCGGCGCCGCCGCGCGCCCGATCTGCGCCCAGCTGCCTGTTGCCATGTCGCGGGTGCTCGATGCGGTGAACAGGCCGCTGGCTCCACCCGTCTGCACTGGCTCGGTGACACGCTCAAGACCTGCCTGAACGCCCTCTGCCGTCCTGCGCAGGGCGAATGTGGCGGGATCCGCGAAATCTTCGACAAGGGCGGCCTCCGGCGAATCATAAGGCGCCACGCCCATGAGCGCCTCGATGCGCAGGCGCGCGGGCTGTTGCGAGAAGGTGTTGTTCACGGTCCAGGCGGTGTTCCAGGGGTCGGGCGAATCTACCTTGTGCTTGTGCCAGGCGGCGGGACGGAACCGGGGCGTGCCGTCTTCCGCCGTTTCCAGAATGAATTCATCGCGTGGAACGCGCAGTTTTGCCTTGACGGATTCGGGAACCGTGCCGGCGTGCCGCAGGTCCTCGTAGCGTTTGAAAAGCGGCATCAGGCGCTGGTACATGGGCATGCTGCCGATATTGTCCGGATTGACGCCCATGAGCGACAGGCTCATGTTGTTGCCCAGCGCCTTGCCCAGCAGGTATTCAATATCATCGGGATAGGTGGGCTCGGACCAGGCCGACGCGGCGCCGTCCTGCCAGTTCTTCACGGCCCACCAGCCGAGGTTCATGGGCAGATACATGCCGGCGCCCTCGTTGTTCGCCGCGCAATGCACATCTATAAAACGCTTGTGGGCCCGGGCGGGATGGTCCCAGGCGCCCATGCGCGCGCGCACGCACCACAGGTGGTGATGGAAGGTGCTCATCTCAAAAAGCGCCGGCCGGTTGAGGCGGTTGGTGATTTCATACACAAACTTCGAACCGTAATGCCAGCTGTTTTCCCGGCCGCCCAGAATGTCTTCACCATCAAGGGCGTCCAGGTAGATCATGTCGAAGCCGCATTCGTTGAAGGTGTCCGCCGTGTTGGCCGCCACCTCCGTCAGCAGGGTGGAGTCGGCGTCCGGCGTGAACAGGCCGAAGCATTCCTTGAGTTTATAGGCTGGCGCCCCCGCCGCGTGGACGGCGGCCTGGGTGCCATGGGCGCCACGTTTGCATTCCATAAAGGCGAAGGGCGCTTCCTTTGACACGCCCGCGAACACGATCAGCTCGTTGTCTATCTGAAGGGTGACGCTGTTGCGCGCAAAGAAGCCTGTCACCAGGGAGACCTCCGCGGTGGATTCATTCACCGGGAGGGTTGTGGCCGCCTCGTCCACGGCCGCCGCCAGGGTGAAGGTGGCGTCCTTGCCCAGGCGCGGGTCGGGCACGGGCGTTACGTAAGGGGTGTCCTTGGCAATGAAAAAAGCATAGGTATGCAACCCGGCGGCGATGCCCGCCGCGTGCAGTTTGTCGATGACCGCCTTCACGCTGGCCCGCCCGTTCGGGAACAGCTTCGGATTGGGCGCACAGTCGCCGAAGCGCAACGAGGAGCCTGTATGAAAGTCGATCTGGTTGAATCCCAACTGGTGCACCAGGTCGATCCACTGGTCCACGGTCTCCTCCGTCAGGGAACCGAAATCAAAGAGATAGGAACCACGATTGCCCGGCGTGTCCAAGGCCCAGGGGCCTCCGATGGGCGGGTGGGCGGCGTCCTTGTGTTTGGGCAGGCCCGGCGCCGCGGCGACGGCGTCTTTCAGCACCTCCCGCAACAGGGCCGCCGGCGCGGCGACAACCGCCACGGACGCACCCGGAATGCCGAAGCGTTTGTAAGCGGTGGCCAGCAATTGCTTCGAGGGACCGGGGATGTCAGGCACGTTGGTCTGCAGGTCGAGGGCCAACGCGCAGGCGGCGAAGGCGTCTTGAGGCGTACCCGTGAGATTCAGCGGCACATTCAGGAAGGTCAGTTCCTCCACTTCCGCGTCGCTCAGGGACAACACGGAAAGAATGAAATACCGGGGCAGCCGCTCCACGCGCAGGATCGCCTCGATACCGCTTT
>JAAYBJ010000135.1 GCA_012730105.1 Candidatus Hydrogenedentota bacterium | reverse complement strand
ATGTGCCGGGCCTGGCTAGCTTTGCCGGGTCCAATCCCGCTACGGCGGAGTGGCGGTATCATCTGACGGACCACCTGGGCAGCGTGCGTCAGTTGACGGGCCAGACCAAGGCCGCCCTGGCGCGCTACGACTACGCGCCCTACGGCGAACTCATGCGCAACGCCGGACTGCCCCTTACGGTCGGTTACACCGGCCATCTCTGGGACGGTGCTATCGGCCAGTACTACACCCCCTTCCGCTACTACAACCCCCAGACCGCACGGTGGAACATGCGCGACCCGCTGGGATTTGTCGATGGGCCGAACGTGTATGCCTATGTCGCGGGGAATCCGGTGAATTACACTGATCCACTAGGATTGGATAGATGCCTTATGCGCCGTAGTTGGTTGAATAGAAATGGTCCACACTATTGGATACGTGTAGAAATAGCACTTTTTGGCAGAAGCCGAACAATAGACTTACATCACTCCGATACTTACGATAGAATGAAAGAATGGGATTGGTATTGGCGAGAAACCGTTGAAGAACCTGATGCGGTTGAACTTAGGAAAATATCCTCAAATTGGTTGCAAGATGTTATATTATTTTTAGAATTTGTAACCAACCAAGATACTTTACCAAATGGTGATAGAAAACAAAGATATGGTTTCTTGGCATGTCGTTGGGCATGTGAGCAGTATTTAACATGTGGTATTGACTAGCAAGGTAATCACGATATGCTAATAGACCTATACTCTGGATTATCGTTTGCAGGGCGGGTGAAATTCCTTGCGACCGTTGTCTATACGACTCTTCCTATGATTACTCTTGTGATTGCTATAAGAAGAAAAAGTCGTATAGCGAAGTGGGTTCCGATTTTGTGTATTCTTCCCTTCTTTGCCGTGGTATATCAGTGTATTTTTATCAGTCTAAATGCCATGAAGGCAAAAACTTTCCTTCTAAATTGCGTTGTAAGTATTATTATTATGCTTGCTACAGTCACGGTTACTGTATTGTATTTTGATATAAGCAGAACAATTAATCTGCTTTTTCACAATCTACCGTACAATAAGTTTTTGAATGATGCCCTGCATTGTTTGCTTTTTTGGTCGCCAGCACTTCCTTTTATTTACTGTTACATATTTGAAAGAAATGCGGATAGTAATGTAGTGGTTATGCGTACTATAGTAATTGTATTTCAGTTTCTTGTTTTATTTCTTGTTTTGTTCACCTTTGGTCTTGTGCCGATTTATGCTGATTAATTTAGATATGCCGTGGACAGACACTCATCATGGTCAATTTGCACATTTCACGAAAGCGGGCACAAGTACCGTTGCGCTTTGTGGGGACGAAGTGTGCGATATCTGGGTCTTTGGAGTGCACCGTTACCAGTCCCCGTTTTCGTTCCGAACGGGTGCAATTCTGGGGCCGGTTTACATATTTGTGATTGTTTTTTAACAACACAAGAAAAGCCCCTTGGATCGCCTTGACGCGAATGTTTTTCCAGGAATGAATTTGAATCCGGTTGAGACAGCAAAAATGCGGCAAGGGCATGAGGCCATGGGTATGATGTTGGTATGGTGTATTAACCTGTGACCGATATGCTTTTTTGCCCCGAAGGGGCTGTGTCTTAAAGCCCAGAGGTTGCGGTACTCCGCTACCCTGGGTAAAATGACACCCAACCCATGGTTACCCTGAAAGGGTTATGTCACAAAAGGGCGATGTCCCCACTTTGACGCAACCCCGTTGGGGTATATAATTAAGGGGCGCCCTAACCCAAGGTAGCGGGGTACCGCAACCTTGGGCTATGAGACGGAATCCCGTTGGGATTCTGAAGGCGTAACGTTGAGTGGGGGCCTTTACTATTTTCGGTATCGGTAGCGAGCCCCTCCTTCTACTCATAATCGGAATGAATAATAGCGATAGTGATTGCGATGCCGATTGCGATGCCGATGGCGATGCCGATACCGATACCGATACCGATACCGATGCCGATGCCGATGCCGATGCCGATTGCGATTGTGAGTACAAAATAGAAAATACGTTCAAGACGGTGGAGATAGAATTTTCGGCTGTTGGCGTCTCCGTTGGAATTTGACACGAAAATATTGATACAAGATACGGGATGCTGTAATTTAGAAATACCCTGTTTTTCGTGAGGCAAACCCATGCATTCATCTCCGCCTTATCCCGTGGAAATATTGTACCGTCCTGCGGCCTCGCTCCGGGTGCGGCCGAAAACGCGCGGCAATTATGTTCAGCACTGCAACCTGGTCTATGCGGAGGCCCATGGTATCGGGCTGGTCATGGACGTGTTCACGCCGAAGCAAAACGCTTCCGGCCTGGCCGTGGTGGACGTGATCAGCAGCGGCTGGCTTTCCGACCGTACGACCCTGAATGAGCATATCGGCTTCGGCATCATAGACGCCTTGTGCGAACGGGGGATCACGGTCTTTGCCGTGTCCCCCGGTTCGGTAACCCTGTTTACGGCGGGTGAAATGGTGCGTCATGTTCAGGCCGCCATCCGGCATATCAAGAACAACGCCAATCACTATGGCATCAAGGCCGAGCCGCTGGGCCTTCTGGGCGTTTCCGCCGGCGGGCATCTGGGCGCGCTGGCTGCCCTGTCCCCGCAACGGGGGCGTCCGGGCGCCCACGATCCCCTGCGGCGCTGGAATACGGATGTGGCCGCGGCGGCCGTGTTTTTCCCGCCCACCGACTTGGTGGATTACGGCGGCGTCCGCTTTGACCGCATCCGCGTCGAGGGGCTCGAACTCGAGGCCCTGTTGTTTCGCAACGGTACGGAGGGAGTCGAAGAAAAAGCGCTGCTTGACACCCTGACGGCCCTTTCTCCCGCGCGCATTGCCCCGCTTCATCCGCCCCCCTTTCTTATTGTGCAGGGGAAGGCGGACCCGGTGGTTCCCTGGCAGCAGGCGGAGAAACTGGCCGCTTCCCTGCGCGGGGCCGGCGGCAGCGTCCGCCTCATCTACAAGGAAGACGGCGGCCATCCCTGGCCTGATATCGGGGTGGAAATAGAAGAGGCCGCACAGTGGATGGACGCCGCTTTGCGCGGGACCGGATCATAATCCCCAAAATCCGCGCAGGCAGCCGGGCACTTCCCCTATGCTTTGAACAAGGGCATCGGCATCTTTCCACTCCGACGGATCCCCATAGCCGTATGCGGCGGCAATGGCATAGCCCTGGTGCGCCCGTGCGGCGGTGATATCACCTTCCCTGTCCCCGACAACGGCAAATGCGCGCGGCCGCAGGGCGTCAAGAATCGCGCCTACCACGGCCGTCTTGTCCGCCAGAAGCGTTCCCCGCAACAGCACCATTGAAAAACAATCCATAAGTCCGTGCGTGTTCAACACCTCGTGGATATACGGTTCCGATCCGTTGGAGCAGACCGCTAGCACAAATCCTTCCTCTTTCAGGAGCCTTAGGGTTTCCCGCGTGCCGGGATACAGCCTGCCGTATTCTCTGATAAACCCCAATTCGAGCCGGTTGGCCGTTTCGATGAGTTCCGATGCCAGCCCGGGTCCACCCAGCCGCGCCAGCCAGACTTCGTAGTCTTCCACGCGGGCGCCGACATAGGAGCAGATTTCGTCCCGGGACGGCGGTTCCAGATGGAAAGCCCTGCAGGCCTGCGTCACGGCAGGCACCGTGACCTGTTCCGTTTGGAAAAGGGTGCCGTCCACGTCGAAAATAACCAGGCGACTGGCATCGCTGGAATTAGTTACATGGGCCATTGTGGTGTTGTTGCCTTCATATCGTAAGTTCAGACTTCCTGATCCCAACAGGTTTTTTTAATGCTATTTCGGAATCCAGGTTGGCACTTTTTGAAGTTATATTCGCATAGGACCGCAAGAAAGGGACAGACAACGAAATAGCCGATAACAGTATAGGTCCTCGATTCTTCGTTAGTCAT